>JASFFM010000130.1:0-9953 GCA_050124295.1 Desulfobacterales bacterium
TGTCGGGGGGGCCTCAAACTTGGGGTATATCCGGGTTAAGATGCTGGAATTACATGAAGACCAATTTGATGATAAAGCAGTATGCCGCTTCAGTGAATATCGAAAGGTTGATCAATGAAAGGTAAGCTATTTTTCGGGGTATTCCTATTGATCGCTGCCATGGGGCCGGATCTTGGCGTGGGCGACATTTACCAGTGGACTGATAAGGATGGCGTTCAGCATTTCACCGATGGACCGCCGCCGCCCGGTGCCCAGATCGTCGAGGGCCTTTCGGAAACGCCTGCCGATAAGCCCCCCGCAACCACTGGACCTGCCAAACGAAGGGAAGCCGGCGCGGTCGAAGAGGTTGAAAATGAACCCGCTGGCCGAGGGTCTGAGGGCGCCGTCGAAGACGATGACAATGACCCCGCCGGCCGTCAGGATGCTGGCGCCGTCGAGGACGGTGAAAATGATGCTAGCGACCGTGAAGATTACTGGCGCCGTTTGGGGTGGGACGATGGCCCTACCGATGGTGAGGGTGCGGGCGATCGCGCGGAGGGCGAAAATGAAACCGACGACCGCGAGAATCCTGGTACCGCCGAGGACGGTACCCCCCCCACCCAACCGTGAGACAGATGAGCTCCCATCTTCAAATGAGGGGTTTCGTTTGTAACCAGGGTTATGCCGATGATTCCTGCAGGACGGGACTTTCCATCTGAACAATTCCTCAACAGTGGGTGCAACCCGCTGGTCTGGGCAAGGTTGCCGAGGACTTGAGACAAGCTTTAGCGCCGAAGGCGGGAAACCAAATATTTTTAAGACCGGTTCACAAGATCCAGAAATAGCGCCTCAAAGTTCTCGGCTGGGGGGCGTTATAGCGCCGACCGAATCTGAATATTGCACGCCTTGGAGGCCTTCATTGACAAGGCCTTCAGGAGCGCGCGGTACCCATACGAGCGCAAGCGCCTGCTGACGCCGGGAAGGGATGCCTCAGGCGTGCCCGCCGGGTGAAAGTATTGATGCGGGTCTTTCTGAAAAGCACCGCTCACAAATTGTGGCCGGGCATATTTGCCGCAACCTTCATTTGGAGCCCTAAAAATGGTCATCGAATTTGCGGGTTAGGGGCATCGAAAGTGCTGCCGACAAATTGATCGCATGAATCTCGTGTTCCAGTATTGATATTGTGATCGTAACTTAGTAGTTAGGGGGTTCTGGGAATTGAATCGCTCATCGATGGAAATTAAGTGATGCCCGTTTACGAATATGAACATAGCCAGCAGCCCTGTCCTTTAGGAACTACTTTTGAACACCGGCAGTCGATCCATGACCCGCCGCTGACGCGTTGCCCAGAATGCGGACAGGCGGTTAAAAAGCTCATTTCCCGGTCGAATATCAGCACGCCCCGCTCGAATGCCGAGCTTAAAGATCTCGGATTTACCAAACTGGTCAAACGCGACCAGGGCGTCTATGAAAATGTCACCGCCCGGGATAAAGACAGCCGGTATGTCGTTCGCGACAAGCCCGAAACCCTGCCCGATCTCAGTAAAACCATTCGTGATTGACAGACGGGCCGGGGCCAATGCGACCCATTGGTTATCCCTGGCCATTCGCTCGCGGCCCCGACCGACCAATGATGCGGCCGGGTCGCACCTCCGCACGGCGCCGCTAGGCAGTTCACGCATCAACACGGAAGACCATGGCCAGGGATAACCTCAAGACCATCGCCGGCAGCTTGGCTGTTCTGGCTTCGGCCCTTTGCTTTTATCTTTCCACAGTGACGATTCGGTGGGCGCAATTACAAGGCGTCGCACCGGATCCCGCCTTTTATGTTTTGGTCCGATTTCTGCTTGGCTTCATCATTGTTGCGACCGTTCTTGGTTGGCAAAGGCGCTCGCCGCGCCCGGTCAAATACCACCTTCTGGTGGGCCGCGCCGTGGCCAACAGTGTTGCCGTGTACTGCTTCTACAAAGCCGTTCAAACCACAACCGTAGCCCACGCCAATATTCTCAACATGACCTATCCCGTGTTCGTGGGGTTGATCACCTGGGGCTTTCTACGGGACCAGCGTGATTGGCGAACCTCGGTGGCCCTGACGGTGGCCTTTGCGGGAATTGTCCTTATTCTCCACCCCGGCGAGATGACCATCAACATGCAACATGGCTGGGGCTTGGGATCGGGGATAAGCGCCGCCCTGGCGATTATCACCCTCAATTTAAGTCGCAAGGTACACGATTCGGAAACGGTTTTATTCTATATGTTCGGTTTGGGGAGCCTGTGCATCTATGCGGGTTTCCATAACCGGATCGTACTTCTCCAGGCGAATGAAATCCTTTATCTGCTGATCTGCGGCGGGTTTGGTATTGCCGGTCAATACCTCATAACATTGGGTTTTCGGTATATCACGGCCGTGGAAGGCAGTATTATTTCTTCCACCAGAATTCTGATTGCGGCTTTCGTGGGACCGATGCTCGCCCTTGATCCGGTCTTGACGGCCAAAGTCTGGCTGGGGGCCATGCTGATCTTCGGGGCCAATGTCTACCTGGCCTTTTACAAGGTTAAAACCATCAGCGCCCGGGAAAGCACCATCGCGTCCTGATCAGCGCTCATTTGCAAGACCGGATGGCCCCGTTGAGGGCGGGCTTATTCTCCCTCCGTTACACGTCGAAACCGGTAATGGAGACAAACCCGTTCGGCATCCAGCTGGATGACGCGCAGAAGCGAAAGATCGGCGCTGAAACCGTCTTCAAACATGGCAATCCCCTGACCAAACAGCATGGGGGTAATCGTGACGATGATTTCATCAATCAGATCCGCGCGGGCGAAGAGTGAGTTGATGCGCGCCCCGCCGGCCAGCACGACACTCTGATAGCCGTCCTGCGCGAGGTTTTCCAAAATCGCCTGGGGGGCAAGGCTTGTGTAGATTAAATTGTCCCATTGTGAGACCCGCCCAGGATCACGGGTCATGACGATATTGCGACGGCCCGGTAAAGGTTTGCCGATGGTATCAAAGGTTTTCGATCCCATGATGAGAGCCCCGGCACGACGCGTTTCTCGGACAAAAAGCTGCTTATCCACCTTACCGGTCCAGTCCGGAAAATGATCGGCGTGTTTCGCAATCTTCCCGTCCAGCGTTTGCGCCATCAGCACAATAGTTTTGATCGCCATTTCGACCTCCCTGTCGACAATTCAGCGTGATCATCGGCTGACGGCCCTGTTTTGATGATGGCGATGGCTTCGCCGCATGCCGACGTTTGCTGGATGAGCGTTGATCCGCGCAAGCCCGAAGGCAGTCCCGGCTGTAGGGCGGGACCCGCCAAGCTGGCGGTTTACTTTTAAATAGGAATGCCCTAATAATCAATAGCACCCCTTAATGAAATGGTTCGGCCGGCATCATCCATTGAGAGCAGGCACGACCAGGCCCCGGGCGGTGCGCTACCGATGTACGATGGCCTCCGCGAGAGTTTGCGCATTGGCGCTATCGAAACGCGCGCCCGTCGTCCCCCATGATCGTCGTCGTTTCTGTGCGCGTGACAATGATTCAACCCAATAGGCGTTGCCGGTGCGAATTGCGTTTTACATGCCCTTTAAACCCCTCGGTCATCCTCATCCATCCGGCGATCTGGTCATCGGAACCGAACTGTACCGATTTTTGCGCGAACGCGGCCATGACATTCGACCGATTAGTCGCCTTCGGACACGCTGGATTTACTGGAAACCCTGGCAGTGGGCCCGCCTACCGATCGAAAGCGCACGCGTGCGCCGCGCCGTGCAGCGGCTTCAGCCCCACATCTGGCTGACCTATCATGCCTACTATAAGGCCCCTGACATGCTGGGGGTCATCTGCGCCGCCAACAGGGGTATTCCTTATGTCATCTTCCAGGGGGTCTATTCCACCAAGCATCGGCGACATTTTAAGACCAAAGCGGGCTTTTTTCTAAACCGGCATGGACTGCTGCAGGCCGATGCCGTTTTCACCAACAAGCGTCGGGATGAAACCAATCTGCGGCGTCTTGTGCCCCGCGATCGGCTGCACTATATCGCCCCCGGCATTCGATTGAATCGTTTGGGTGCCGATCCCCGGGATCGGGCCGCTTTAAGAAAGCGATGGGGCGCCGAAGACTGTCCGGTGATTCTGACCGCGGCCATGTTCCGGCCGGGCGTAAAAAGCGACGGGATTGCCCAGGTCATCCGCTCTTGCGGCCACATGGCCGAGCAAGGACAACGGTTTCAGCTGGTCATCTGCGGCGACGGTCTTCGTAAAGACCACTTGAAACGACTGGCAAGGGATCACCTGGGTAATCGGGCTTATTTCACCGGCCATATTCCGCGCGCTATAATGCCACGCTATTACCACAGTGCCGACCTGTTTGTTTTTCCAGGCATTCAGGAAGGGCTGGGCATGGTCTATCTTGAAGCCCAGGCGTCAGGGTTGCCGGTGGTGGCCTGCCGTGGATGGGGCGCCTCCGAGGTTGTCCGCCACAGCCGAACCGGTTTATTGTCCGCCCCGGGGGATTGGATCCAGTTTGAGCAAAATATGGTGCGTCTCCTGTCAGCGCCCGAATTGCGCCGTAAGATGCGTCAAGCGGCAATCCAGCACATGGTCACGAATCATGATTTGTATCATAATTACGAAAAATTGGAATTTATCTTAGAAAACCTGGCCCTCCCAACAGGAAGCCGCAAGGGCAGGGCCGCCGGGCAAGTCTAACCCGCCTGATGGCCATCCGGAGCGGTGCAGGGATCATCTTGCAGACCCGAATTGCTGGCCCGGGCGGCAACATCGGCCCGGAAATCCTTTCCCAGCCGGATGGCTGTCTTGGCCGCCAAACCTAAAACAGCGCCCGATGTGAGAAAGATCAAGATCTTGACCGCGCTTATAATCGGCGATGCACTGAAAGTTCCGACGGCTATTCGGTAGGCATGATCTGAAATGATGCGATGGCTTTAGAGACAACGGGGATTTAAAACCGCCATTTTTTACCGATACCAAATCCTCCCGGTAATAAATCCTCGTCCTCTAAAATAGCCCCCGGTTCATCGGAATCGCGCCTGTCGCTATCGCCAAAGAAGATGTAATTGCCCTCGTCGTCGATATTCATGTAGTGCCAGCGCCCATCCTGGGAGAGCGATTGCGAATCCAATCCGAATTGATTTTCCCGCTTTTCCCTGCCAGGGGCTCTTTTTTCCGATGGCAGGCCTTGGGAGGCGGCGTTATGCTCGTTTTCCAGACGATCTTCGACAAGCGCACGACGACCGACTTGAAACAATTGGGGTTGGCGGGGTTTGGGGGGAAAAATGCGCTCCATGGTATCCAAATTTGCGTACCGTTGGGTATTTTCGCGGGAGGCCGCAGCCATGGGCAACGCAGGGCCGGCGCTTGTTGGGCATCCCGTGAGTATGCGATCCGGTGTAAAGGTCAAATCCGTGCAGAAAATCGGCGCTGCCTGGGCGCCCATTGTAACCCACATGACGAGCATTAAGGTCAAGCCCAAGATTTGGCCACCCCAAAATAGAGGAGCGCCTACGATGACAAAGAATCGTCTCGGCATGAAGCACCTCGGATCATAATGCATGTAGAATGAGTAAATATTAGAGTTCAGACATTAAGAACGATTGACCCAAATGCAAATGCCGCCAGCATGACCGGTGCCCCCGAAGGATAACCCCCTGCCCGGAATGATTGCCCGGTATGGCCGGGAAAACCGGAAGGGCGTATCGGCCGCTGTGCCGCGACCGTGCACGTACCGGCGCATCGAGGAATGATTGGCCCAAGGGGGCACCCCGCAGGGGCCCCTGGGGCAGCCAGGCAGCCCTACCCATCGTCACCCGAAGAGGATGCCGGGCAAATCGCCGGTGGCGGACGTTCAAGGGACCTGCCGGCCGTTGGAAGCGCGATTGACCATGATACTGCATATCGACATGGATGCCTTTTTTGCTTCGGTGGAACAGAGAGACCGTCCGGAGCTGCGAGGGAAATGTGTCATTGTGGGCGGAAAATCGGAGCGGGCGGTTGTGACCACGGCCAGCTACGAAGCCCGCCGCTACGGGGTTCGCTCGGCAATGCCCATGTTCGAGGCCCGCCGTCGTTGCCCGCATGCCATTATCGTCCCCGGACGGATGGCGCATTATAAAAACGTATCAGGACAGATCATGCGCCAGTTGCGCGACTTCACCCCGCTGGTCGAGCCGGTATCGATCGATGAAGCCTATTTGGACGTCAGCGGTGCGCGCCGCCTGTTCGGATCCCCCGAGCGTATCGCCCAGAGCGTTAAATCCCGAATCTGGCAAACCACGGGCCTGACCTGCTCCATCGGGGCCGCCCCCCTGCGTTTCTTGGCCAAAATCGCCTCGGACATGGACAAGCCGGATGGTCTGACCATTATTCGCGCTGACGAAATGCCTGCCTTTATCGCCCAGCTTCCCCTGCGGAAAATACCGGGCGTGGGGAAAGTCACCCAGGACCGGCTGAAACGTCTGAATCTGGTCACCCTGGGAGACGTGCACCGCTTTCCGCAGGATGTGCTGATCAGGCGGCTGGGTAAATTTGGCCACCGCCTGGCGGCCCTCGCCAGAGGTGAGGACCCGACACCGGTAACCCCGCACACGGCGGTCAAATCGGTGAGTTCGGAAATGACCCTGGACCGGGACACGCGTAACCGCGCCATTCTTCTCAATATTCTGCGGCAACAGGCTGAAGACGTCGGAAACCAGTTGCGACGACGTCATCTGAAGGCCAGGACGGTGACCTTGAAATTAAAGCATACCGATTTTCAGCAGGTAACCCGCAGCAAGACCTTTGATCAGCCCATCCAGACAGCCACGACCATCTACCAGCAGGCGGAGGCGCTGTTGCAGCATTACCCGCTGCACCGCCAGGTGCGCCTGATCGGGGTTGGTGCCTCCCATTTCGTCGACGCCCAAACACCGGTCCAGGCCGAATTATTTCCCGCCGCAAGCGTGGACGATACCCACTGGACAAAAATTGATGCCACCCTGGATGCCATCAATGCCAAATTCGGCCATGGTTTCATCGGCAAAGCCAGTCGCGTTGCAGCGGACAAAAAGACCGATCGCGACCCCGATTGATGGTGCCTCGCGGGCAGGCCAGCCTTACCCCAAGGCGGTTTGTCCCATTTGGCCCATCCTGCGCCGGCCATCCCCCTCAAGCCGCGCTCCGCGGGCACCGCATCGCTGAGCCCGGCTTTTTCACGCGTTGGCGGCATTCATTGACGGTATTCCGGAGCGCCGCGGGAGGCCTGCGACCGCAAGCGCCTGATAGGGCCGGAAAGGAGGGTCGCGGGCTTGTCCGCCGGGTGAAACGGGTAAGCGCTGCGTGCTGCAATGCGCTACTCACCAGGGGTTAGGGGACACATTTAGCGCAACCTGCCGATAGGACACGGGAAAATGCATCAAAGCAAGTGGGCATCCCTTTTTTCAGGCGATGCTCGGGTTAGAGCTGCGGCCATAGCTGTTCGATTAGATCGGCCGTGGTTTCCTCGGGAAAACAGAAGTGCATCTCCTGGAACTGTTGGCGAAAGGCCGCGATTTCGTCTTTGACCCTGCGTCGATCGGCGATGATATCGTGAAAAAACTGCGCCAGTTGCCTCATGTGGATCTCTTGCATGCCAAAGCGGGTCATTTCAGCCACGCCCATGCGAAGGGCGCCGGAAGCCGTGAAGCCTTCTTCGGTCGGTCCGGCCTGGTAGTTGACGATGATATTGTTGTCTTCCAAACGTTGGGCAATCTCAGGCCCCTGGGCATATCCAACGTGCACGATGACCTGATGGGTTTCGGTAAACCCCATGGCCCGATCTCCGGCCACCTGCAGGCCCACCTCATCCAAAGCGGCCGCCAGAGCCTTGGCATTGGCGATCACCTGACGCTGGTAGCCGTCCTTGAAGGCATTCATCTCATAGGCCGCCAGAAGCAGTCCCAACAGCGTTCCCAAATGATGATTGCTCACACTGCCGGGAAAGGCACGTCGCTGAACCGCTTCCCACAGCGGCCAGGTGGCATCGTTCTGGGCGACATCCATGGCGACGACCCCCCGCTGGGTTCCAAAAAAGGTCTTGTGGGTCGACCCCGTCACCAGATCCGCGCCTTCCCGGAAGGGCTCCTGGAAGTGCGGTCCCGTCAGACCCAGCACATGGGCCATGTCGTACATGAGAATGGTCTCCAGCCCCATATCTTCAACCATGGCCCGTATTTCCGCCACGGGTTCCCGATACAGGGTCATGCTCCGGCCGAAGATGACCAGCGAGGGCCGGTGGATATCGAGAAGCTCGCGACAAGCCTCGACGTCCACGCGATAGGGGTTGTCCGCGAATACGGGGAAGTTGACGACCGCCGGCTTCTCCGTGCGTGGATCGCGGGCCACGAAATCCCGTAGCGCGCCCATGGGTTGGGCGCTCAGATGGCCGCCTTTGATGATGTGGTGGTTCATCACGCGGCCCATCCGGAGCGGTTCACGCCGACGGTCCGTGCGGTTGAGATAGTCCACCATGGCGCTGAAGACCGCTGTGTTGGCCATCTGTCCCGAGATGACCCTGGTCTCCGCCTGGCTGCAGCCTAAAAACTGCCGGATTTCACTGGCCAGCAGGGCTTCTGTTTCGGCAATGAATTCGGTCCCCTGATAGTAAAAAACATCGTGGCCTTCCAGGGCCGCCACGGGTTTATGTTCGGCATAGCGTCCCACCGGGTCCAGAATGGAAAGCAGTCGCGTCAGCCGGGAGGCGGTTTGTTCCGAGGGGATCAGGTTGATGCACTCCCGCTGCCGCCAGGCATGGTTGGCAAGGGCTTTTTCCACCAGCTGGCGGACTTTGCGTTGTCCCTTGGCAAGGTCATAGGCCCTTCGGTGGTCGGGATAAAGCTGGTCGTAAAGGATCGGGCGCGCCAAGGGAGGTGCCTCGGCCCTGAGATGGTAGGGCACGACCATGGCCGGATAACGCTTGCCCCTGATGTCGACTTCCAAGCTGTCCCCTTCTCTTAAGTCGCTGTCCAACAGGGCCAGAGCGATCGAACGGCGCCCCTTTTGCGCGGTGATTCGGGAAGCGATGCCCTGCCCCTCGTATTGCCAGTAGGGCACCATCGTGCCGCTGGTCACATACCCGGCCGGGCCCCCGCTGCGGTGCACTTGCGCTCCGGCACGGGCAATGCCTTTGCCCGTCAAAGCCAGGGGCATGATGATCCGCGGCAATTCGTCATTCGGGGCGGGTTCCCGGTTCTGAATGCATTCCCAGGCTTTGAACTGTCTCTCAAGGGCCTGGCGACCGATGAAATCACCCTTCAGGGCCGTGAAGCTGACCGCGAAGCGGGCCAAGCCGCAGGCATAGATGGGAATCGTATGGCCATCCCGATCCTGCCCCAACTCATGGCCGTACAAGGGCAGCCCCGCCTCCAAGCGCAGCGTATCCCGGGCGCCGAGGCCCACGGCGGTCGCCCCTTGGGCAAGCAAGGCCTGCCAAAGGGATACGGCCTGTGGCGATGGCACGAACAACTCGAACCCCAGGGGCTCCCCCGTGTAGCCGGTGCGCGCCAGGCGCACTTCGATGCCGTCGACCAAGGCATGGCTGAGGGCATTTTTTTCGGGTTCCGGCAGCGCCCCTCCCGTAAGCAGCGCGTACAGCAAAGCCTTCGACTGGGGCCCCTGTAGGCTCATCATGGCCAGGGCCGAGGATTGATCCTTCATGTCAAGGTCCTCGAAGTCCGCTCCGAGCGCCTGCAGGTGTTCCCAATCCTTTTCACGATTGGCGGCATTGACCACCAGCAGATATTCATTTTCGTAAAACCGGTAGAGATAGGCGTCATCGATGGCCCCGCCGTTTGGGTCGGGAATCATGGTATACTGGCTTTGACCCACATCGAGGGCGGCGGCATTGTTCGTCAAGACCTTTTGCAGAAACGGCAGCACCGATGATCCTCTGAAAACGAAACGGCCCATGTGGGAGACGTCAAATAGCCCGGCCGCGCGACGG
>JASFFM010000131.1:0-9917 GCA_050124295.1 Desulfobacterales bacterium
CAAACCATTCATATGATCACTGTTCGGATGACTCAAAACAATGGTATCGATCTGCATGATTTTGCGGCAGCGCAAAAACGGTGCGATTACCCGCGCACCTAAATCAAAAAAACGGTTGCTGGTCAATCCACCGCCGTCAATCAGCATCGTCTCGCCACCCGGGAATTCCACCAAAGCCGCACTGCCCTGCCCGACATCCATGACCGTAACACGGAGATCACGGTGCCAGAAGCGCTCATGACACCAATAGCAAACATCGGCAGCAAGTACGATCAGCACCAGTAAAGCCACCCAGCGGGCGTGCCTGAAGCTACGCCAGATGACAATCATCCCCAACAGGGCGTAATAGCATAGGATTTCAAGCGATGACGGCAAAATGGTCGTCAAGGCAATGCCGTCCAGAGCGTCAAAGGCCTGCATTATTTGTAGGGCAATTCCGAGGCCCCAGCCCGCCAATTGAATTCCCCAGCCCGCAATGATTTCGCTGAAGGGCAATATAAAAAGGGCGCAGAGACCACATGGCAACACAAAAAACCCGATCAAGGGCACGAAAACACAGTTTGCAACCAGGCCAATCAGGGAGATCTCCTGGAAATAGTGCATGGTCAGGGGAAGCGTCCCCAGCGTGGCCCACAAGGTCACCAGCAAAAAGGTCTTTATTCGATCCGGCCAGTGGATGGCACGTCCTGGGCTGGTTTTCCGCTCAGGCGAAGTGATAGACAAGCCACCAATGATCCAGAAAACCGCGACAAAGGACATCTGAAAAGAAATCGTAAAAAGGGCCGGCGGATGCCAGATCAGCATGATGAATGCTGCCAGCGCCAAAAGATTGAATGTGTCCCCTTCTCTATGGATAAATAGGGTTGCCATAAATCCCAAGACCATGATCAGGGCGCGCTGCGTGGATGGGGAGAGGCCTGCCAGAATCGCATAGAAAACGATCGGTCCGGCGGCCAGCAGAGTGGCACCCCGACGTCCCCAGCCGTGATCCAGAATCGTATTCGATCGGTTGAGAATCCGTTGCAAGGCCCAAATCAAAAGCCCGGCGACAATGCCGATATGCAGCCCCGAAATGGCCAGAAGATGCCCCACACCGCACCGATTGAATACCCGGCGCAGATCAGGGGTAATGGCGCTGCGTTCCCCGATTAAAAGCGCCTTCATGATGGCTTGGGTATTGGGATTCGGAATTTGTTGAATCGCCGCGCGCGCCCGTATCCGGTAGCGGGTGATCATCGATGTTTCCTGCGGGTGACCGTCGGTCACAATGTCCAGACGATCGGCAGGCACGTATGCCGAACCAAAAACCCTTTGCAAGGACATGAAGCGTCGGTAATCGAACCCCCCCGGGTTATTGAAATTGTGGAATGATCGGATACGGCTTTCGAATGCCAGCTGCGTGCCAGGAGTGATCGGTGGTAATTCGCCAAAGATGCTGAGGCGGATGCGGCCCCTGACCGAAAACGACCGTTGATTGTCCTTCAATCGCCTGACCTCGAGGATCAATCGCGTGCGGCCATGACGATGAGGGAGGACCTGGATGACCTGCCCTTCGATTTGCCAGCGTTGCGCATCCGTATAGCGGGAAATATGGTCTTTAGGGAAATTGTTCGGCAGCCAGGGAGAAATCAGGGCATATCCAAGGAGGCACAACAAAACAAGTGGCGCCCTGCCAAGCCGGCGGTGACCGATCCAGGCATGAAGGAGGCAACCAAAGACCACCAAACCGCCAAGGGCGATCGGAACGAGGTAACCCGGCCATGTTCCCCCTGCAAAAATGCCTGCCGCCAAGGCGAGAACCATGGGGATCAACGGGCGGTGATAGGGGCTTGGGGCTCCAGGAGGAAAATCGCAGATGGCTGCAGAATCGTTTTCGGTTTTCATGCGCAGGCTACCACCCGGTATTCAGTAAACAGACCTCTGAATGCCCGTTCGGGATCGGTTTTGCCCCGAATCCTTAACCTGCCGCCTGTCGATGGGGCCGGCCCCACCGATTTGATGCCATCCTGCCGAAAGGATGTTGATGAAAATGAGGCCCAAACCCGACCTCGACCGATATGGGACGCACGGTCAGACGCTTTCGCGCCAGATCGAAGCACCTAGCTGACGCATTTTTTCCTCGATCTGCTCATAACCGCGATCGATATGATACACGCGATTGACTTCCGTCACTCCCTCGGCCACCAACCCGGCCAAAACGAGTGATGCACTGGCCCGCAAATCCGAGGCCATCACCGGAGCACCGTAGAGCGCCCTTACCCCCCGCACCACGGCCGTGTCGCCCGAAACGGTGATATCGGCGCCTAGTCGCCTCAATTCACTGACATGGATAAAACGATTTTCAAAGATGGTTTCTTTGATGATGCTCTGCCCCGAGGCCCGGCTCAGCAAAACCATGAACTGGGCCTGCATGTCCGTTGGAAAGCCGGGATAGGTTTGGGTTCGGATATCGACGCTTTCGATCGTTTCATTCCCGGCAACCCTCAGGGTCGTTCCCTGAATGACCGTCTCCACACCGACCTGCTGCAATTTGTCACTGACCGCACTGAGGTGCTCCGGCTGGCAATGGGTCAGAGTGATTTCGCCGCCTGTCAGCGCGGCGGCCGCCATAAAGGTGCCGGCCTCAATCCGGTCGGGAATGATTTCCGTTTGCACCGGTGCAAGGGTTTCGACACCTCGAATGGTCATCACCGCCGTGCCCGCGCCCTGAATATCGGCTCCCATTTCCACAAGCGTTTCAGCCAGGGCAACGACTTCCGGCTCCCGCGCGGCATTGCGCAGTACGGTAATCCCATCGGCCAGTACAGCCGCCATCATAAGATTCTCGGTTCCCGTAACCGTTACCGTATCGAAATATATCTCAGCCCCCTTCAGTCGCCGTGCCTTGGCTTCGACGTAACCGTGGCGAATATCGATCGTTGCCCCCAGACGTTCCAGGCCTTTAAGGTGCAGGTTTATGGGACGGGCGCCTATGGCACAACCGCCAGGAAGAGATACCCGGGCACGGCCCAGCCGGGCCACCAGCGGACACAGAACCAAAATGGAGGCCCGCATTTTGCGCACGAGATCATAGGGCGCCTCACTGGCGGACAAATTGGCGGCATTGATCGAAACGGCCGCGCCATCGGAAGCCACCGTAGCACCCAAACTCTCTATTAATGACAGGATACTGCGGATGTCCTGCAGATCGGGAACGTTACGGAAGGAACAGGTTCCGTCAGTCAGCAAGGCCGATGTCAAAATGGGTAGGGCCGCATTTTTCGATCCGCTGATAGCGACGGTTCCGGTGAGGCGTCGGCCCCCTTCGATGACAATTTTATCCATTCAGACCACTTTCGGCTGGCGTGGTGCGAAAGCTGACCAAGATACGCGGAGGGCGCGGGCAGGCCCTTCGTCCCCGAGCTTGCCCCTCGATGTATCCTGATAAAAAAAGCGCTTCGGCCTCTTGCCCTGCACAGGGAAGGCGCCAGGAAGCGCTTTTTAAACGTCGTCGGCTTAGTGGTGGTGTCCCCCCTTGCCACTGGCCGTATCGATGATCGCCTTGATAATACAGAAGGTCATACCGGCCCCCAGAATACCAAGCGCATACCACAACCCTCCCATAAACACTATGTGGGACATATCCCACATCCACTCAAAATTAAATGGAAACATGGTCTTGCCTCCTTGGATTCCTGTTTAGGCCTCAGCCGGGGTCAGCGCCGGATCCGCATCCTCCGGGGGCGCTTCCTCGGTGTCTGCCGCGTCCGTTAAGGTCGTCTCCGGCACCAGGGGGTTCAATTCAGCCTCCTGGGGAAAAATCGGAAGGTACCGATATGAGATCATGATCAGGATAATACCATAAGCCACAGGTAGAATAGTGGTGGCCACTTCCTGCCAGCTGGGATAATACATGGCCCACGTGTCGAACGACATGACCGGTGCCGCCATCACCTGCAGGACCATCACCCAACGGTTCAGACAAACCCCAATCACGGCCAGAACCGTTGCCGTTGTGAGAAGCAGGCGATTTTGCCGAATTTTGGGGATCACCAGCATCAAAGCCGGGATAACGCCGCCCAAAATAAGCTCGGCGCCAAGAATCCAGAAGGTATAAACCGGGTTGTTGCTGTAAAAATCCTTGAGGGTAAAACCCAGCGCCGGGGCTGTCGTCGTGGCCCAGTAAACCGTGTCGATGATCTTGGCGATGATGTAGGTTACCATCATCCAGCCGGCAATTTTGGCCAGCAATTGGATGGTCGCATCCTTGACCAGCTGCTTGCGAGCAATTTTTTCGGTGATCCGGGTGACCAGCAAGGTAAAACAGGGCCCATAGGCCGCCGCCGACCAGGTAAACAGGAAAAACGTCCAGGGCCAAATAAAAAGATGCTCACGGTAGGCAAAAGGTCGCCCAAAGAGAACTCCAGCGACCCCGCCCAGCGAGCCCTGGTGGAAGAAACTTAAAAATGCTCCCGTGGCCGCGAAAATGGCCATATATTCATGCATGCTATGGGTGAGGTTATGGATGAAAGGCACTTTATCGAGCTGACGATTTTCAAGAATGAGGGGAACGTACTCGATCGTCAGGACGCAGAAATAGCAGCTCAGACAGAAGGCCACCTCCGTCAGCATGGAATGCACATTGGCATGCCAGAAAATAAACCACGATCGTAGGGGTTGTCCGACATCGATGGCCAAAATCAACAGGGCGCTACTGTAGCAGATGAAACCGATCAAGACGGCATAATTGATGATATTTTTCAGATCATCCTTACCCATGATATACTTTAGCAGACCGGTAAAGAAAGCACCGCCTCCCAGCGCGATGACGGCCAAATCGGCCCAGATCCACAAAGCGAAGCCGTAGTAATCGTTCATGTTGGTCTGGTTCAAGCCTTTGAACCAGCAAAGCAACATGGCGTAAACGCCCCATAGCAAAACCGCACCAACAACACCGAGCCCCAGCGCGAACTGCCAGATCGGGCAACGTTTGACGCCTTTGGGTATCAATGCAGAGTCCATAAACCAGTGCTCCTAAAAAAATATCGATTAATGGGTAGGACCGGCTTCGTCCACCGGCCGCCAAGGCTTCTCCCAAAAAACGTCCATCGTTCAGTGATGCGCCGTTTTCTGGTCCAACAGTCCCGGTTTGTAGCAGGCGTCCCGGACCCACTGCCGGCTGGATAGATAATAGACCTTGGTATTGGTTTCCAGTTCTTCCAACAGCCTGAAGGCCGCCGGATTCTTGGGCCGCCCGCCTTTTTTAGGATCCGGTTGGGCGATTTGATGAACTTTGTGCTTCGGATTGTTCAAATCTCCAAAAAGGATCGCCCCGGCGGGACAGGCCTGGGTGCAGGCTGTCTGGTATTCGTCCTCTTCGAGTTCCCGCCGGCCTTCCAGATGGGCTTTTTCCATCCCTTTCTGGTAGCGATGGAAGCAAAAAGTGCATTTTTCGACAATGCCGCGCATGCGGGCAGAGACATTGGGGCTTAGGTATTTTTCCATCCCCTTGGGCCAGACGGGGTCCCACCAGTTAAAATGCCGCGCATGATAGGGGCAGGCCCCCATGCAGTAGCGGCAGCCGAAGCAGCGGGTATAAATCTGGCTGACGATGCCGGTGAGCATGTCATAATCCGTGGCCGTGGCCGGGCAGACCGAAACACAGGGCGAATGGCCTTCATGCTTGCCGGCGCAATGCTGGCAGGGCCGGGGGAGATAACAGGCTTCTGCATCCGGATAGGGTTTCCCGTTGGTCAACCGGTAAACCTTCATCCACGTGATACTGAGTCGTTTGTCGGTTTCGTCCTCACGGAAGGGGACATTGTTTTCGGCCATACAGCCGACCATGCAGGCCCCACACCCGGTACATTTATCCAGGTCGATGACCATGCCGAAACGTTGATTGCTCATTTTCATCAGAACCTCGTAGCGTTAATTTAGGCTTTCACCAGAGAAGCAAGAATACCCCAGGCGGCATCGAAGCCGGAGGCAGCGTCTTCGACCGGTCCGATCAGATCGTTGGCGTTGGTTCCTTTTTCAGCAAGAAAACTGTCGTAGGCCGTATGCCCCAAGCCTCTCGGCATTGCCACGAGACCCGGCATCAAACCGTCTGCTAGGTGTACGCGAACGGCTGCCTCCCCCAGCGGCGTTTTCAACAGCGCCGGGTCGCCCTCGCGAAAACCGGCGGCCCGGGCCGTCTCCGGATTCACCTCGACCAAGAGGGTCTCACCCTGCAAGACATGTTCGGAAACAATCTTAATCAGAAATGGCGGAGAACCCACCGGGCCGTTGGCGATACGGACCGAATCATAGGGGATCAGTTTGAGGTTGTAGCTGCCATCGTCCCCTTGCGGTGAGGCCGGGGTGAACAGGCTCTTGAGATCTCCTCCGGCGACGGTGAAGTCGAATTTGCCGGAAGTTGTCGGGAAAGCGAAGGACCAGCTGTCCGGCTGGTAATTCTTATCGATCCAGTACCCCGTATCTTCGAGCGCGCTCCACTGGGGTGCGAGCCCTTCCTGCAGACAGGTCGCGTAGCTTTCCCAGGCCAGCGACGAAGCCACCGAACCTCCCAGGGCCGCCGCCAGCTGCAATATGGTGTCTCCGGCGTGCATGGTATCGAGCAACGGTTCGACGACCGGTTGGGCCAACCCGATCATGGGGCGATGGAAACCGGCCGTCACGGGCACATCCTCCAACCTTTCCAGGTGGTCGTGGTTGGGAAGGATCACATCCGCCATCATGGCCGTTTCGTTCAAGTGGGAGGCGAAACTGACGATGAAGGGTATTTGTTGAAAAGCTTCCGCCACAGCCCCGCGACCCGGCAGACTGAAGAGCGGATTGGCGTCGTGAACCAGCAGGGCTTTGAGCGGGTAGGGTTTTCCGGCTGCCAGGGCGGCTGGGAGGCGGTTAACCAATTGATCCGCATAGGGAAAAGCGGCACTGCCAGCACCATCGAGGCGGGGTTTCGCCAATCCGGCTTGCGCCGTAGCGTCCAAATCCGGCTCGGACCACCCGTCCACCGCCGGTCGCGGCAGGGCCCAGACACCGCCGGGTCGGTTGAGGTTGCCCACCAGGGCATTCAAAGCATGTACAGCGACATACTCACCCAAGGCCCCCGGCACGGTTCCCTGACCCCGGCCGCAAAGCGCAATCGGTCTTCGGGCACGTGCAAACTCTCGCGCCAGGGTCACAATCGTTGATTGGTCCACACCGGTTTGTTTGGCAACGTTCCCGGGGCTGTAGCCATTTAGTACGACGCGCCGGAATTCGTCGAAACCAGCGGCATAATTATTGACGAAATCGTAATCATAGAGCGACTCTTTGATGATCACGGAAGCAATCCCAAGGGCCAGGGTGCCTTCCGTACCCGGTGTGATGGGAATCCATTGGTTGGCTTTGGCCGCCGTGTTGGACAGACGCGGCTCGATCTGGGTGACAACCGCCTTGGCATCCTTCCAGTGGCTGTTGGTGCGAATCATGAGCGCGGTATTGCCCCAGCCTTCAATGAGCCCGCTGCCGAAACTGAGAATATAATCGGACTTTTCCAGGTCAAATCCCACGCGGCCTTCAATGCCGTGCATGCGCTTCAGGGTCATTTCATAGCCATCCATCATAGACGGCATGGTCATCATATTGGGGGATCCGTAGCTGGTCAGAAAACGCTCGAATAGGGCTGAAAGGGAACCGTATTTGCGGCTGGTAAGGCAGGCGATGGTTTCCGGCTGACCCGCCTGCCGGATTTCGCCTAATTGCTCGGCGACCATCGAAACGGCTTCATCCCAGGAGATCCGCTCCCACTGATTCGCGCCGCGTTCACCAGCCCGCTTAAGGGGATAGGGGATGCGGGTGGGACCATAGAGCCTCTGAAGCCCGCAAGCACATAGGTTGCAAATTCCCCCCTGGTTGGTGGGAAAGTCCTCCCGGCCTTCGATCTTGACGGCACGTTCGCCGACTTTGCGTACGGTCACGCCACAACCGTCATGACAAAGGGTGCTAACGGTATCATGGTAGCTGTTTTCACCATCAGGCGGAAAAGGCGTCCAGGGCCACATCTGCGTCCAGATGGCTATATCATCCTGAATTTTCCAGGGCAGCGGCGTCAGGGCCGTTCCCACGGCACCGCCGACACTGAGCGCTAAAAAACTTCTTCGGTCTATTTTCATCGACATACCTCTCGTCTTTATCTGAGATCCTCTTTAGATCAATGGTGCACCCTTTAGTGATGGCAGACAAAACAGCCGCCTTTGCCCGTCTGGACACTCGCTTGGCGGACACCTTCCTTTACATGACATTCGGCGCAATCATCCATCTTCATGCGGTCCCAGGTATTCTTCTTGAATCCGCCGATGTTTTTGCCCCAGATATTGCGGCTGTAAAGGGAAATCCGATTCTGTTCATAGATCGGAAGCGTTGTCGATTCGCCGATATCGCCGTGGCAGGTTTTGCAATCCATATTGCCCATCTTGACGTGGGCCACATGCGAAAAATAGACGCATTGCGGCTGTTTGGAATACACCAGCCAGGGAACCTCGCGTTCTTTCTGAATATACTCTTCATGAAACTTGATTTCATTTTCCGTGTCACTCAGGATCTCTTCGTGGCAGTCGATGCATTCCGCCAGGGTCGGTGCCCCGGCGAAGCTGCCGTCCTCACGGAAATAATGGCAGCTTTCACAGTCATCATCCACCAGCTCCAGATGCTGGACATGATTAAAATCAATCGGCTGTTCTTTTTGAGAATACAATAGCTTGGGGAAAATGACCCACCCCACGACGAGACTAAGGGCAAATCCGATCATAAAGAAAAGAATGATGGGGCCACCTGTCTCACTGGCGTTCGGCACCTTTTCCTGACCATCCTGGGCAACTTGTTTGGTGTCATCTGTGTTACTCATGAAAACTCCGTCTGGCTGCTAAACAGAATAAAAAAAATCCCCTCAATCGATAGGCCGATAATGGGTCGCAATGCCAACATGGTGATTGTTAGAACGCACCATGGTGGCATTTCATCCACCATCGCCTACCAAGATCAGGGATCATCCCCACCACTTTTAATATTTATCGTTATTACCAAAACTTATCGGACTTCTGAAAATCGCTTATCCATCACCCAATCAAAGCAATTCGCGCGACCCGGATGACTTGTGGCGGAATTGATACCGCCCGACTGTCTGATCATCGGGCAAGCCGCTTTTATCGCCATTCATAGCGATAAAAATTTGTTTTTTCTATCCCGCCAGGGGCCAAATTGTCAAGTCAAAATCACCCTCCCGTGGCCCCATAGCTGTGAAGCCCTGGTAGGTAATTGACCCCAAAATAGGTAAATAAAACCGCCATAAAGCCAACGATGGAAAGGACCGCAATCCGGTTGCCGTGCCATCCGCGCATGAAGCGTGCGTGTAGCAGGGTGGCATAAACAAACCAGGTGACCAGCGACCAGGTCTCCTTGGGATCCCAGCCCCAGTAGCGCCCCCAGGCGGAATTGGCCCACACCGCACCGGTGATGATACCCGCCGATAGAAACAAAAACCCAAACATAACCAATTGATGGGTCAGCTCGTCCATGAGACGGTCGGAAGGCAACCGCTCGAGGACGGCAGGTCCCCCGACACGGCGCAACAGGTAGAGCAAGCTGATGCCAAAGGCAATCGCAAACGAAGCATACCCGATGAAACAGGTAAACACATGGGCAATTAGCCAGTTGCTCTTCAGGGCCGGGATCAGCGGCTGGATCTGGCTGGGCTTGAGCGACGCATAGGCGAGCGCGCTCACGGCCAGAACCGTCCCGATCAGGCCGATAAAGCGGCTTTTATATTTCCAGGCCACGAAAAGCTGTAGCAGGACGATACACCAGGCAAAAAACACGAGCGATTCATAAAGATTCGACAAGGGGGCGTGGCCGATCCCCAGGCGATAAGACTCGATCCAGCGCAGGACAAT
>JASFFM010000132.1:0-9866 GCA_050124295.1 Desulfobacterales bacterium
ATGTGCCCTTTTCAGACAAGGTGCTGCATTTTCTCATTCTGGGAAAACCATTTCCTAACTATCGCGCCATGGAACCCCTGTTATTGGTACAACTATCTTAAATTTTTTGGTTTTTTATTATTAAGCACTGGTACCACTTTTGCATAAAACAATGGATTGAATCTCTGTGCGCAATCCCGCTTCCGAAAGGTCGATGCGATGACCCCTTTTCCAATGGGCAGAGGCCTTCTGGCTTGCGAGGGGGATTTCGGGGCCCAGGGGTGAACGTCAACCAATCCACTGAGCGATAGGTGCCACCTGCCGCTGAACATGAGAAAGGTAACGATGACCGAGGAGCGAAGATCCGGCATTGACCGACGCAAGAACAAAAAGGTCACCTTGCGATCCCTGTTGTGGGGGGGGAAACGAGAACAAATTCGGCGCTTTGAAGACCGTCAGAAATCCCTCCATGTCGATCGCTATCATCACTCGATCTTCGGGGTCATTGTTCTGATTCTGTTGTTGAGCGTGATCGATGCCTTCCTGACCATCCACCTGCTCAATCATGGTGCGATTGAAATCAACCCGGTGATGGCCTTTTACCTCGATGTGGGCCCCTACACCTTCCTTTTTGTCAAATATGCCCTGACCAGTGCCGGTTTGATGATTCTCCTGCTGGGCAGGGATTATTTCCTCCACAGCCTAAACATGCGCGTGGGCGCTTTTTTGTATGTCATTCTGATCGCCTTTATCGGCGTCGTTTCCTGGCAGATCTTCCTGATCCATCGCGTCCTTGCTTAAGGCACGATCGTGACCGGAGGGATCGCCAGGTGCCATCCCCTCACCTCCCCTGAAAGGATGCCGGCCGATCCTATTTTTCCAGGGCCGTAAACCCGGAGCGGGCCAGGTCAACGGTTTTATCGTTGCCGATGGCGGCCACAAAATCATCGATCATCTGCGAGGTTCCGGCCACCTGGACGATAAACAGTTCATGATTTTGGCGGTCGAGGACCTCGAAGTTGTGGGTCTGGCGGAGTCGTTCAAACTGTTCGCCGTCGGCCTCAAACTTGACGATGGCCACCTCGCGCCAGAAGCTCTGATCGGTGTCCAACTCCCGCGCTGATATGACTTCGGTCATCTTCTCCACCTGTCGAATCACCTGCAGCATCTTGGCGTCGGAATCCTCGCGCAGCGTCAGGGTCATGCGGCTGATGCCCGGGCGGTGCGTTTTACAGGCCGTAATCGTTTCGACATTGTACATCTTGCGACGGATCAACATGGAGATCTTGTTCAAGACGCCGGGGCGGTTGAGCATATAGATCAGCATGGCACGCCGTTTCGTCTGGGATGCGGTTGTCATGACGTCCTTTCGTCCAGCGCAACGATCATATCGGCCAGGCCGCCCCCGGCCGGAACCATGGGCAGCACAATTTCGCTGGGATCGCAAATGAATTCGACCATATAGGCCCCCTGATGATCGGCGGCAGCTTGCAGGGCCGGCGCAATCTGGTCAGGGGTCGTGACCTGCCGGAAAGCAATGCCATAGGCAGCGGCGATGGCACCGAAATCGGGGTTTTTCATCGGGGTACCGGCGTAGCGCCCGTCGTAGAACAAGGTCTGCCACTGTCGTACCATGCCCAGATAGCCGTTGTTCATCAGCAAAATTTTGATATCGATGTCATGTTCCATGACCGCCCCCAGTTCCTGGATATTCATTTGGAACCCGCCGTCGCCACTGATGGCCCAGACCTGCTCATCGGGGCGGACCAGCTTGACACCGACCGCCATGGGCAGGGCACAGCCCATGGTGCCGGCCCCGCCGGACGTAAACCAGCTGTTGACGGTCTGATAATTATAGAACCGGGCCGCAATCATCTGATGCTGTCCCACGTCGGCGACGATGATGTCCCTGCCCCCGGTGATGGTGGAGAGTTCATGAACAACTGTTTTCATCAACAGCTGTCCCTCGCGCCCGACCCCGGCCTTGACCTCACGGTGAAGCGCATCGGATATTTCACTGCGGTAGTGATCGATTTGTTCGAACCAACGCCGCCTGGGGTTGGCAGTCATTTCAGGATCTCGCGCCAGAAGTGTGAGGGCTTCACTGGTATCGGCATTGATGGCAACGGTTGTCTTGACATTCTTGTCGATTTCGGAAGGATCGATTTCAACGTGAATCACTTTAGCATCGATGCCAAATAACTTGAGATCGCCGGTCACCCGATCATCGAAACGCATCCCCAAGGATATAATCAGATCGGCATTTAAAAGGGCGCGATTGGCCTCCACCGTTCCGTGCATACCGACCATCCCCAGGCTAAGGGAATGATCCATGGGCAGCGCCGAGATGCCGTGGAGCGTGAAAGCAACCGGTACGTGCGCTCGTTCCGCGAAAGCCAGCAGGGCATTCGTCGCCCGGCCGCTGATCACCCCGTGACCACAAAGAATGATCGGCCGCTCGCTGTGGTTGATAAGCTGCACGGCCTGCTGCAGGCGTTCCCTCTCAGGCTTGGGAGAGTAGTAAAATCCCGGCAGGTCGGGTGTATAGGTCTGGGGATCAAAACGGTAATCGGCCGAGGGCTCCTGGAGCTGGACATCCTTGGGGATATCCACCACCACCGGGCCGCCCCGGCCCGTCATGGCCACATAGAGGGCCTCGTGGATGGTTTCTTCCAATAGGTCGGCACTCAGGGGCATATAGGTCTGTTTGGCCAGGGGCAGCATTACGCCGACCACATCACTTTCTTGAAAGGCATCGGTGGCAATGACACTCGAAGGCACCTGCCCCGTGATCGCCAGCACCGGCACGGAATCCATGCCGGCATCGGCGATGCCGGTGACCAGATTCATGGCACCGGGTCCCGAAGTGGCCATGCAGACCCCGATCTGGGGCTGATCGGATGTCACCGAAGCCCGTGAAATGCCCTGGGCCATGAAAGCGGCGCCTTGCTCATGCCGGGACATGATGAAGTCAAATTGTTTCTGTCTCGCCATCTCATCAAAAATCGGCATGATGGCACCACCGGTATAGCCAAAAATGTACTGCACGCCCTTGTCCCGCAGGGCTTTGAGGACGAGTTCTTTGCCTTGCATACAAGATCCGATCGTCAGGGGTTTCGTTATCGGCCGATGTACAACCTGATCATGGCCGCCCAAAAGGTTCGAATCGTAGGATAATCGTTTTTTTGGATTTGGCGACCCATGGGCCTGCCATGAACTTGACGATACGCGCACTTGTGGTCACTGTGAATAAACCAACGTCGTCTAATGTCCATTATCGATCTGAGGCCTGGAGGCTGCCATGGGCAAAACGCTATTTGAA
This sequence comes from Desulfobacterales bacterium, assembly GCA_050124295.1. Taxonomy (GTDB): domain Bacteria; phylum Desulfobacterota; class Desulfobacteria; order Desulfobacterales; family UBA5852; genus JABZFP01. The sequence goes on from JASFFM010000132.1 coordinate 3,302, forward strand.
AAAATCTGGTCCGCGCATGTGGTACAGGATCTTCCCGATGGTTCCGTCCTGCTGTATATCGATCGCCACCTTGTGCACGAGGTCACCAGTCCCCAGGCTTTTGACGGCCTGCGGTTGACCGGCCGCAAGGTTCGTCGTCCGGAACTGGCATTTGCCACCATGGATCACAATGTGCCCACCACCGCGGATCGCCTGAAGATCGAAGATCCCGTATCCCGGGCCCAGGTGGAAGCGCTGCAGACCAACTGCGAGACCTTTGGCATCCGACTGTTCGGCATGGGGGATTCCCGCCAGGGGATCGTGCATGTCATCGGGCCTGAATTGGGACTCACCCTGCCGGGCCTGACCATCGTCTGCGGGGATTCGCATACCTCCACCCACGGGGCCTTCGGGGCGCTGGCCTTCGGCATCGGCACCTCCGAGGTTGAGCATGTACTGGCGACCCAAACCCTGATCCAGGCCAAACCAGCCACCTACAAGGTTGAGTTCAACGGGCGCCTGGCGCCCCACGTGTTTGCCAAAGATATGGTCCTTAAGATGATCGGCATCATGGGCACCGCCGGCGGTGCCGGCCATGTGCTGGAGTACGGCGGTGAGGCCGTCCGCTCACTTTCCATGGAAGCCCGCATGTCCATCTGCAACATGAGCATCGAAGCCGGCGCCCGGGCCGGCATGATTGCGCCGGATGAAACCACCTTCGACTATATCATGCAAACCGACCGCCCTTACGCGCCCCAGGGACCCGATCTGGAGCGGGCTCTGGCCCACTGGCGTTCGCTGCCCAGCGATGATGACGCCCCTTTTGATCGCACCTTGACGATCGATGCCGCTAACATCGCACCCCAGATCACTTGGGGTACCAACCCCGGCATGGTCATCGACATCGATCAGCCTGTCCCCGGTCCGGACACCGCCCCTGGCTACAGCAGGTCGGACGTGGAAAAGGCGCTCGCTTACATGGGACTGACCCCCGGAACACGTTTGACGGAAGTCGCGGTGGACGTCGTCTTTATCGGAAGTTGCACCAATGCCCGCATCGAAGACCTGCGCCGGGCGGCGGCCATCCTGGACGGGCGCAGGAAAGCCGACCATGTCCAGTTGCTCGTGGTACCGGGCTCCCAGGCCGTGCGCGAACAGGCCCAGGCCGAAGGGCTGGATCGTATTTTCAAGGCTGCCGGGGCGCAGTGGCGTTATGCCGGCTGCAGCATGTGTCTGGGCATGAATCCCGACCAGCTGCAACCGCAACAGCGCTGTGCCGCCACCTCCAACCGCAATTTTGAGGGGCGGCAGGGTAAAGGTGGACGCACGCACCTGGTCAGTCCGGAAATGGCAGCGGCCGCTGCGGTGGCCGGCAAATTCGTGGACATTCGCGCCTGGTTGGCAAACTGACCACGCGCGAATGGATCATGGCGCAAAGAAAATCAAAGCGCGCCCCTCATTGGGGCCCAAATATGTTCTTCAGCCGGTTTTGAAATCAATTGCCGACCGCTGGCGAACGACCATCCAAGCGGCTTATCCACAGCCCGCGGTTTTATATCGGTCTAGCCCTGGCACGCATGGCAGACCTGACGCGAACCACCGCCATCCGGTGCGGATGACGGTAAGCGGTGGCCGTCACCGGCACTTATAAAATATTCCTGATATGGGGCCAACAAATGTTGAGGAAAATTATTTGGAGAAACCATCATTGCGGGAGAAAAATCGTATGACGCCCTTAAACCAACATACCGGAATCGTGGCAACCCTTGATCGGTCGAACGTGGATACGGACGCCATCATACCCAAACAGTTTCTGAAATCCATCCAGCGCACGGGCTACGGTCCGAATGCTTTCTTTGACTGGCGCTATCGGCCCGACGGGACACTGGATGAGGGGTTCGAACTGAACCAACCCCGCTTCGAGGGACGCTCCATTCTGGTGACCCGCAACAATTTCGGCTGCGGCTCCAGCCGCGAGCATGCCGTCTGGGCCCTGTACCAGGATGGTTTTAGGATCATCATCGCCCCGTGGAAGGCGGCCCGCGACAAGCGCCTGCCGGCCTTCGCCGATATCTTTCGAACCAACGCCCTTAAAAACGGCCTGCTGACCATCGAACTGTCCGAGCGTGAAGTCGATCTTATCTTCGATTGGGTGGCCAAGTATCCGGGACTGGAAGCGACTGTCGATCTACCGGCCCAGACGATAACCTTGCATGCCCCCGAGCAGCATGTGTTTGCCTTCCGCATCGATCCGGGAGCCAAAGAAAAACTGCTTCAGGGACTGGACGATATCGCCCAGACCCTGGCCTACACCGATGCCATCAACCGCTTTGAAGCCACCCATGAAGACTGGTTCAAGGCCTCCGGATCCTAACCGACCGATCCCGGCCCTTGAATGATCAGGCGTCGGTCACACAGCCCTCCGAAGCCGACGTCACACTCTTGATATATTTATAGAGCATCCCCTGGGAGACTTTAAAGGGGGGTGGCGACCACGCCTTGCGTCGGGCGACCATCTCCTCTTCGCTGACATCGACCGAAATCTGGTTTTGCACCGCATCGATGGTGATGAGATCTCCGTTGCGGATCAGGGCTATGGGTCCGCCGACCTGGGCTTCGGGGGTGATATGGCCTACGATGAACCCGTGCGAGCCGCCCGAAAAACGTCCATCGGTCAGCAAGGCCACATCGTGTCCCAGGCCGGCCCCCATGATGGCTGCGGTGGGGGTGAGCATTTCCGGCATGCCCGGACCGCCCCGAGGGCCCTCGTAGCGGATGACCACCACTTCGCCGTGTCGAATCTGCTTCTTTTCCAGTGCCGCCAGCATGGCCTCCTCGGAATCAAAAACCTTGGCCGGTCCGCTGAATGTGGTCCCCTCTTTGCCCGTGATCTTGCCCACGGCGCCGTCTGGCGCCAGGTTGCCTCTTAGAATCTGAATGTGGCCCCGGGGATAAATGGGATGCTTCAGCGGGCGAATCAAGACCTGGCCTTCGGTCAGAGAGGCCACAGAATCCAGATTCGCGGCGAGGGTTTGTCCGGTGACCGTCATGCAGTCGCCATGCAGCAGTCCCTCACCCAGCAGGTATTTCATCAGGGCCGGCAGTCCTCCGACCCGGTCGAGATCCTCCTGGACGTATTGGCCGCTGGGTTTCATATCCGCCAGCAGCGGAACCCGGTCGCTGACCGCCTGGAAATCATCCAGCGACAAAGGCACGGCGGCGGCCCGGGCCATGGCCAGCAGATGGAGGACGGCATTCGTGGAGCCGCCCAGCACGGTGATGACCACCAGGGCATTTTCGAAGGCCCGGCGGGTCATGATGTCCCGGGGGCGGATGTCCTCTTCCAGCAGGCGCCGGATGGCCGTGCCAACCTGAAAGCATTCCGCCCGCTTTTCCTTGGACTCGGCGGGACGGCTGGCGCTGTAGGGCAGCGACATGCCCATGGCCTCGATCGCCGAGGCCATGGTGTTGGCCGTATACATCCCCCCGCAAGCGCCGGCCCCCGGGCAGCTTTGCCGGACGATGGACCGGCGGCGGTCTTCGTCGATGGTACCGGCAATATACGCACCATAGCTTTGAAAGGCCGATACGATATCGAGTTTGACCCCGTCCAGCTCACCGGCCCGGATCGTGCCGCCGTAGACCATGAGGGACGGGCGATTGACCCGGGCCATGGCCATTAGGCAGCCGGGCATGTTTTTGTCGCACCCCGGTAAAGCGATGTTGGCGTCGTACCACTGGGCCCGCATCACGGTTTCGATGGAGTCGGCGATTATATCCCGGGAAGGCAGGGAGTAGCTCATGCCTTCGGTCCCCATCGAAATGCCGTCGCTGACACCGATGGTGTTGAACCGCAACCCCACAAGACCGGCGGCCGCCACCCCCCTTTTCACCTCGGCCGAGAGCTGGTTGAGATGCATGTTGCAGGGATTGCCCTCGTACCAGACACTGCCGATGCCCACTTGGGCCTTGTTCATATCGCTTTCGGTGAGTCCCACCGCATAAAGCATCGCCTGTGAGGCGCCCTGGGATTTGGGTTGCGTGATGCGGCGGCTGGTGCGGTTGATTTTTGACGCCATGACAGCTCCTTTCGGCGGTTAGGATTCCCGAACAGATGGCTTGCCGAGGCACGATAGGCCCAAAACCCTCTATCCGGGGTTGGCCGGACAACCGCAAAGCCCCTTGCCAGGCCCTGATTTTATCCGGCCGGCATGCCCGGGAAGGGCCGGCGGCTTGGTGATACGCCAAACCGTTAACCCGAACAATTTATGTAAAAATGGATGCCAGCTTGCGTGGATGAATTTGTTCTGTGTCTTAGCGGAAGGATGGGCTAAATGTGCCCGCTAATCCTTGGTGAGCAGGGCAATGCAGAACGCGGCGGATACCTTTTTAACCCGAGGGGGGCAATCCCCAGGTACCCTTTTCGGGCATTATCAGGCACATGCGTTCGCCTACGTGCCGCGGCGCGCCCGAAGGCCTTGTACGGAAGGCCTCACAAAGTTTTACAATACCCGGGTTAAGAGGCCGCATGCCCATGAGGGCCATGCGGCCTTCTACCGTTGTCAGGCCACGACCGTCGAATCAGGCGAATCATGCGCGCCGGACGGAACACTAAGATGCTCATGATGCCCGGCCTGATCATCGGCCGGGTGTAGACCCAATTGGCGATCCGTATGCATCGGCCGCCGACATGCAGCGCGTTTTCAACGGCCTCGTTGCGGGCTACAGGGGGTAGAAATTGAATTTCTGCCCGCCGATCGACAACTCCGCCATCAGACCACCTTTGGCATACACAAACACCGCCATGCCATTTGATGCGTAGGAGGTCATCGCCTGGGCACCTGTTCGGGGACCAGCCGTGGCACTGGCGGAGGTGCCCACGGTGCTGGCCCGGGCTTGGGCCCCGGCGGTGACCGCCACCGCCGATGCCTGGGCATCGAACTCGAACTGTCCGCGGGTGAAATCGTTATAGGCCCGCTGGTCCCGGAAAAAGATGATTTGACTGAAGGCCTGTCCGCCCCATTGGAACCCGATGGATCCGTGAACCAGGTTCGTCGTACCGGTCACCCGGCGGTTTCGATAAACCTGCCCTTCGCCGTAGGCACCGCCGATAATGAAGGCGGCCTTGCCCACGACAGGAAACACTGCGTAGCCATACGAATTATCGAAGAACCAGCGCACTTCAGGAGAGGATTTGAACAGGCTGATCGTCTCGGAATAATCTCTGACCTGTTGCGCACTTGCTGTGAGTGGCAACAGAACCAAGACAACCGGCAGCAATAGAGGGCCAAAGAATCTCATGGTCGACTCCAGAAGAAGTTGATAGGGATGACCGTTGGGTCGCCCCGCTTCGGTCAGCGGACCGGAGGGGGCGCCGGAACGGGGTTGATCGCCGGTGACGGTGTCAGCGGCGGCCGGCCGTTCTGACACCATCTTAACGTCCATTGCTGGCTTAACGTCCATTGCTGGAGCGATAGAACTTACATGGGCTCAAAGCTGAATTTCTGCCCGCCGACCGCCAGGGATCCCATCAAGCCCCCTTTTTGATGAACGAAGGTGGCCATACCGTTTTTGTATTCGGAGCCCGTCTGGGCGCCGGTCTTAGGGCCGGCCGTGGCGCTGGCCGATGTCCCCGCGGTGGTGGCCTGAGCATCCGCGCCGGCGGTAATGGCCGTCGCCGAAGCGCTCGCATCAAAGGCGAAATCACCGCTGGTAAAGGTATCGTAAGCCCGCTTGTCCTGGAAGAATACGATCTGGCTAAAAGCTTTGCCGCCCAATTGAAACCCGATGGAGGCATGGACCAGCTTGGCTTTCCCGGTAACGTTGCCACCACGGTAGACCTGGCCTTCGCCATAGGCCCCGCCCACGACGATGGCCGCTTTGCCAACCGTGGGAAAGAGCGCATAGCCATAGGCATTTTTAAAGAAAGGTTGTAAACTCGGCGAGCTCTGAAATACGCCGATCGCATCCGAATAGCTCATCTGTTCCGCCGCGCCGGCGACCAACGGAACCATTAAAGCCGCAATCACGATACCGATCAAAATGAAATGTCTCATAGCGTCCTCCCATGCGTTTGTTGATTAAAAAAACCCCGCGCGCCAGAAAAACGGCGGGTCGTTTGGGTCAATCGATATTGCCGCGTGGACAGCAAACTGGAAATTTCGGGTAGAGCACACCACCGATACTAAAGGTCTTAAGGTCATCTCGCACAAGCTAAAGGCTTGTGATCGGCAATCACGGGTTCAGTGTAAGCTGCCGATGTGAAGCGTCATGTGTGGGCAAGTGCGCGTAAAATGGGCCGGGTTTTAGGAAAGACCTTAAAAAATAATAACGTTATATCGGCGTGTCAAAAAATTTTTGGAACCCCGGGGTTCCCCTCTTGACACCCAACGCAATGGGGCATCGTCAAGTTGATGCACGGGCGCGAGAGGCTTGGGACGACATCGGCTCAGATTATTCTTTCAGATAGGTCACCAGAAATCGGCGCAGGATGACGGGCACATCGTGTTCGTCGATGATGCGGCGGTTGCCGAAGGCGTCCGAGGCGCTTTCCAGCATATTCCCCCGACGATCGAAATGAAGGGTA
>JASFFM010000133.1:0-9848 GCA_050124295.1 Desulfobacterales bacterium
TGGGCGTGGGATCCATTTGCCACCCCAATCACGCGGGCCCCGGCATCGTGTGGCGCGGCCCGGTCATCGAGGCTGGATTCATCCAACGGGCGGATGGCCTCGCGCCCGATTCCGAACTGAAATCCCCGCGGGTCGAAGCCGAGGGACACCGCCTGGGTGACATCCCATTGCTCGCCCGTGCGATCCACGATGAAGATCTGATCGCCCCGGTGGAGAACATGGGCGGCGCCGTTCGTGATCGAGGCCTGGGCGAATGCCAGAACGGACACCAACATCAGGGTCAAAAATGATCGCGGTCGCATGCGGGCCTCCCTTGCTTTGCAGACCGAACGGTAGCGTCGTCTCTTGATCCGTCGTCCAGGGCGGCCGAACCTTACAGTCGGTCTCAGGTCGTTGTCGTCCCGCGGGCACGGCCGCGGGGTCGAAAACGGTGTTATGCGTCCGGCCATCGGCATGGCAACCGATGACGGTCTGGTAGAATATCTTCGCGGTCGGCGCACCGCCATGGTGCCGGGCCTCAATAGCCGGCCACCGGCCCAGAGGGCTTTTGCGGGAAGGCATAAGCGCGAGGCGAATCAAAAGACGGGCAAGGCCAGAAAGTCGTAGAATTTGTCGACCAGCCGGCGACGCATGGCATCCACAACCCAAACGGTGAGCACACAAAGCAGGAAATGGGCGACCTGGAATAATCCAACGAAATTTACGGTGACATAAAGGGTGCCCAAGAGCAGTAAATAAACATGGCCGGGTATCTCTTTCCAATCGAAGGCCGCCATTCGAGGGAACATATTGTCTCCTTTTACGTTGCCGGGGAACCTATGTTTAAAGCACCGGCTCCAATTTTAGGGCTTACAACCGCCCTGGTTTTCGCGGGGACGCTAAAGTTGGTGGGATCAAGCCGATCGAGGGGTTGACCCGCAGCGTAAAGCTACAAGATGCGTGCCAAGGGCTTAAGAGTGGCGGAAGGGCCGGCGGGGCTGGAATTAGGGCGCGATCGATCGAATCGGCAAAAGGACAACTGTATGAATAGAAATACACCCATCGTTGTCTGCTGCGGGTAAGATCTATAAAAGACCGAAATAACACTTCATTTTCAGTTTCGGTAAATGTAGGGTGGCGCCTTCGATGGTTTCTATGGAGTTGTACGCCGGCTAAGAGGCCACCGGTTGCCGATGGTCCTCCCGCGATGGGGCCGGCGCCATGGCACGCCGGCCCTGTAAGTCATGATTACCAAAGCGCCTGGAAAGGCTAACGGTGGGTTGCCGGCGCGCCGCGTTGTTTTTATGCGCATGATCGTCGCCCAGGGGGCGGCCGAGCATTCTGGCGTATAATTTCAGGTACCCCTCGATGGTGGCCTGCTGATAGGCGACAAAGCAGCCGGCCTCCCATTTGTTGATCAGCTCCAATTTCAAGCTATCGCTGATTTCATCGAATCTGCCGTCGATGATTTCCTGCAGCAGGTCCGGGCGATCCATCCATATATAACGGCTGGCCAAAAGGCCGCTGGCCAGAAAATCCACGGGGAGCTTTTCACGTGTGGCTTCATAAGCCATTGGATAGGCATCGTAGTACAGATGTTGCCAGAATCCGGCCGCGTCGATACCCAGATCTTCGATGGCGTTCAGACAGGCCCGCCCGGTTTCGAAGCGGTGGATTGAAAAAAGACAAGGAATCCGTCGTTCACGGGACGCGGCCGGGATGAGTCCCGTCACCCAGTCCATGCAATGGATCAGATCCGGTTGAACGATGGGAATGATATGATTGATGACCTCACGCTGAAAGGCCAGGGACATGTCGCAGTCCATGGCCACATGGCCGGAGGCATCCAGACCCTGGTAGAAGAAATACCGGTCCTGGGCCAGGTGGAGGCGTTCTTCTCCGGCCGGAGCCGAAGGGGAAGATCGCGCGCGGGACCGGGCCCGCCGGTCACCGCCAAACAAGTGCCGGTAGTTCGGCAGGGCCACATGAATGTCCACCCCGCGCGCAAAGAGCGTTTCAACCAGGGCCGCTGTCTTGTGGGCCTGCTTTCCGGTGCCGGCCTTTATGCGGCGGGCCGCGGTGGTCATTGGGTCCGGAATGAAGGCGACTTCAGGGGTAACCAGTAACAACCGCGGCCTTGTCGATTGCGAAGGCGCCATGCTTTCTTTTGCGGTTTGTGCGCTCGGAATCGTGTTCAAAGATATTGCACGCCGCTCGTGAATCGGCATCCGGGCTTATCCTTGTCGGGGCGACACCATTGGACGCGGGCGAGGGTCATCGATCGTACGGCGCCATCCGCGTGGCGCACCGATTGACCCGTCGGGCCTTGGGCAAGGCGGATCAAAACCGTGGTGCCGGGTTTAAAGGATCCATCGCTGCAAAAACACATCCCCTTCTGACAGAAATTCAAGGCCTGCCCGTCATAGCAGCGGTCCGCATTAAAATAGCTGCAAATCACGGTGCCCCGGTCGTCATAGCGCACCTGCGATCGCTTTTCCATTATACCTCCTCGAGGGGACCCGGGCCTCCACCGGATCGCCCCTCTCTCTAAATCCGGGCCGGGCACCCGTCGGGCGCCATTTCGGGGGCATAGGCGCCGGTGAAGGCGATGCGCAAAGCATGCCGCGGTTGCACGCCGAACTGTTTCTGAAACGTTTCGCGGCCAAATGCCGCCAGGCTCGAGAGCCTGTCCGTGTCAACGATGACGCGCCGCTCGCCTTTGAGCGCGTGTTGCAGACAATGATGCAGTTCAAAAGCGGCGGAGCCGTCAAAATCGCCACTGAGCTTTAAATGCAAATCACGCTTGCGGCGCTGGTGTCGAATGCAAAAATTGGATGCCATGGCGAGGCCTCACGAATCGCTGGCCTGCACGTGCAGGACATTGTTATAAGTGCCGAAACGGTTGGGGCATTTATCGGCATTGCCGGGATCTGTGCGCCACTGCCCGTCGACCAGAAACTTGTATTCATATTGCCCCGGGGGCAGCATCATGATTTTTTGCCATTTGCCGTGGCCATTTTTCTTCATGGGGTGTGAGGTCTGATTCCATTGGTTAAAATCACCGCTCACGATCACTTCGTTGGCCTGCTGCTCGCCGAAGGAAAATACCACCCGGCGGCGTCTGGGGGTCGTTTTGGAGGGCATGTTTTTCATGGAGCGTTTCCTTTTCTGCCGAATGTTGGGGATTGAACGGCCTGCCAACAGAAACGGTGCTAAACGGGGTGAAGGGAGTTACCAGGAGGCCGGAAAAACCGCTGCCATCTTATTTAGCGGAAGGCGATCCGGGGGACAATCACTTGAAATGGCTATTTTGATTGGATCTCATGACCACTTCTGGCCAGCTAGCCATTGTCGCGGAGGGCGGGGGCCAGGGTGGACCGGAGGCGGTGGGGCCCCGTTTTTTCTTCCGGGGCCGATCCTAAAGGGCATAACCGTGCCTGAGGGCGTATTTCACCAGATCGGCGTTCTTGCGGATGGAAAGCCTGGTTTTGATATTTTTGCGGTGGTTGTGGACGGTATGAATGCTGATAAAAAGCAATTGGGCGATCTCTTTGCTGGTTTTCCCATCGGCGATCAATTGCAGAATCTGACGTTCCCTCGGGGTCAAGGGGTCCTCCGTCAAACGCCCTTCGCCACGACAGATGCCGATGGGATCGCCGGATAGCTCCTTGAGGATCAGTGGCGAAAGATAGCTGCCACCACCTTGGATGGTTTTTATGGCCTGAATGAGTTCACTGCCCGAATCCTCCTTGACGACATAGCCGCTGGCGCCCGCCGCGAGCGCCTTCTCTATGTATTCGCGGCTTTTATGCATGCTCAGAAAAAGAATCGCCACCTCGGGAAAGCGCTTGCGAATTTCCTGGGCCGCCTCAATTCCCCGGAGTTTGGGCATGGCCACATCAAGAATCACCATGTCGGGTGTCTTCCGTTTCAACAAACTCAGAAGCAGCAGACCGTTGGAGGCTTCCCCGACGACTGCCATGCCGTTGGAACTGTCGATGATGTTTTTGATGCCCTCCCGTAGCATGGCATGGTCGTCGGCCAGAACGATGCGGTAGACCTTCACGGTGCCGTGTCCTCCTTTCCGGTAATGGGAATGGTCAGCCTGACGCAGGTTCCGCGCCCTTTGGCGGAGGTCATCCGGAGGTCTCCCCCCAGCATGTGGCTGCGTTCTTCAAGTGCGGCCAACCCCAAGCCCCGGTCGGCAACATACTGGTTCAAGGCCTGATCGATATCAAAGCCCCGGCCGTCATCACGAATCTCGATGCGCACCTCCCGCGGACATTTGCTGACGGTCAAGCGTACCGCACGCGCCCGGGCGTGCTTGTGGATATTGTGCAGCGCTTCCTGTAATATCCGGTAGATGATGATCTGTTGATCAGGGGAGAACAAGGGGTCGATATCGTCCATCTCCAGGGTCGTCTGGACGGCGGCATATTTTTCAAAATCGCGTAACATCCTCCGAATCGTGCCACAGAGTTTAAGATCCTGAATCACGGAAGGGTTCAAGGCGCGGGAGAGATGGCGCGTGCTATCAATGATCCGGTCGATAAATGCCAGGGCGCCCTGGCATTCCCGTTTGAGCCCCTTTTGATCCTGACGCAGACGTCTGGTCATGGCCTGCATTTGCAGCTTGAGGGCGGCGAGGTTCTGTCCCAGATCGTCGTGGAGCTCCATGGATATGCGCCGGCGTTCTTCTTCCTGGGCGGCCAGCAATTTCGAGGACAGGAAGCGTAATCGTTGTTCGGACTCGCGCAGCGATTTCTCAAATTGTTTGCGGTCGGTGATGTCGTCAATAAAACCTTCCAGATAGAGAAAGCGGCCGTCCCGGTTCTTGACCCGCCATGCGTGCAAGTCACCCGTAAATACCGTCTTGTCCCGGCGGCGAAAACGGGTTTCGATTTTAACGGGTCGATCACTCGTCGTGATCAGACGTAAAATGCGGCTCCGGTTGGCAGGATCGACGTATAGCCGGGAGGCGTCATTCCCCACCCTGGCCAGCAGGTCCTGGGGGGTGTGATAGCCGAACATGCGGGCAAACGCGGGGTTGACGTTCATGATATGACCCTCCCGGGTCGACTGAAAAATGCCCAATTCCACATCCTCGAAAAACCGGCGGAAACGCTCTTCGCTTTTGCGCAGCGCTTTCACGGCCAGTTTGTGCTCGGTGATATCGAGCATGACCCCAACGATGCCGGCGGGCTTTCCGCGGGTATCCAGAAAGGTGGCCTTATTGAAGAAAAAGAGCCGTCGCATGCCGTCGGCGCATTGAACCTCCGATTCATAGAACTGTGTCCCGGCTTCCTTGAACAAGGCCGCATCCTGCCGGGCATAATGGCGAGCGAGATGGTCCGGGATTGCCCATGGCATCTCGAAGAGGGTGCGCCCAATAATGGCCTCCTTGGAAAGGCCCAATATCTGTTCGGCAAAGGCATTGTTGCAGCCCTGGTAGCGACCATCCCGGTCTTTGTAGAAGACCGGGTTGGGGATCGTATCCAGAACCGTTTTCAAAATCATGCTGTTGTCGCGCAGGCGATTGGCCTTGTGGTCATTTTTCTGGATGGATGGTTCGGGTTGCTCGCTTGGCATGATGCCTCCCGAGGTGACCATTGCGGTTGAAGGTCTCAGGGTGCCATCAAAAAAACAAGACGGATAGGCGAGTGTTCGTACGTCGAAAGGCTTAGGCCAATTCGCCGGGATGGAAGAAAATGCATTGCCATACAAATCCTATATCTTAACTATAATCATGATTCGGCGCGGGGTCCAGGCATGCGGGTTTGGGGATCCGCTTTCCGATGCGACGGCTGGCGCCCTGGGTGCTGGTGAAGGGTCCCCGGGCCCGGGGCCGCAAGGACCACCGCAGCCTTGACCCCATAGGTCTGTTGGGGGGAGGTGTTCTCGGGCGGTCACGTTCACACGGCAGGGTGCGGCCCAGATTTTCAAGGCGGCTGGTTTTCTTCCGATCAGCTCCGGCAACCCGCATCGGGGCGGCGCGGAAGCGGATGCGCGAAATCGCCCACCCGGGTTTCTGCGGAGGCCCTGGTTTACCGGCCTTCCGCCCCCGCAGAAGGGCCCATGCAGGCGCCCCCATGCCCCGGGGCGACGCTCTCAACCCAGTATTCGTGATTGGTTTGGGCGCCCTTTTTATCGAGCCTAGACAGGGTCAACAAGAGGGCTTGTTCCAGCGTCCGCCGGAAAGCCGGAAGACGTTTTCAGCGACCCGGTTTGGGGAAGCAAACCGCCAATCGACAGCAAACCGGGCCGCACCTGCGACCGGCCGGTTCATCATAGCGCCTGCCGTCCCAACGATGGGTGTCGGGTTTTCGCTTCGGGCCAGCCCATGACGGCCTGCGCACGATCCGGAGGCAAATCCTGGAGCGCGCCGCTTAAAAACCCTTTACATTTTAAGCCACATAAGTTTTTAAGGAGTTCTTGTTTGCTGATATGCCCAATCCGCATTCGCTGCCGGGCCCATGCGCCCATTCCAGCGCCCATAAAGGAGCACCCATGCCCAGACGCGACGATATCAACAAGGTCTTGATCATCGGCTCCGGCCCCACTGTCATCGGGCAGGCCTGCGAGTTTGATTACTCGGGGACGCAGGCTTGCAACGCATTGAGATCATTAGGCTATAAAATTGTGATCGCCAATTCCAACCCGGCCACCATCATGACGGACCCGGAAATGGCGGATGCGACCTATATCGAGCCGCTCAACACCAAGGTATTGTCCGAGATTATTGCCAAGGAGCGGCCCGATGCGCTTCTGCCCAATTTCGGGGGGCAGGGCGGCTTGAACCTCAGCGCGGAACTGCATCGTTTGGGGGTGCTCGAAAAATATGGGGTCAAGATGATCGGCGTTAATGCGGATGCCATTGAGCGGGGAGAAGACCGTTTCGTATTCAAGGAAACCATGGATCGACTGGGGATCGACATGCCCCGCGGTCAGACCGTCGAAACGGTGGCGGATGCCGAAACGGTGGCCGAAGAACTGGGATTCCCGGTGGTTATCCGTCCGGCTTACACCATGGGCGGAGCCGGCGGCGGTCTGGTCTACAATATGGAAGAACTGCAACGGGTGGCGGCGCGCGGGCTGGCGGCCAGCCTGGTCAACCAGGTGCTGGTAGAGGAATCCGTTTTGGGCTGGGCGGAACTGGAAATCGAAGTGCTGCGGGATGCCAAAAACCAGATCATCACCGTCTGTTGCATCGAAAATGTGGATCCCATGGGCATTCATACGGGAGACAGCCTCTGCACGGCGCCCATGCTGACGATCGCCTCCGAATTGCAGGAACGCCTGCAGCGGTATTCTTACGCCATCATAGCGGCCATTGACGTCATTGGCGGTATGAACCTTCAGTTCGCCCACGACCCGGCCAGCGGTCGGGTGGTGGTGATCGAAATCAATCCCCGCACGTCACGATCTTCGGCCCTGGCATCCAAGGCCACCGGTTTTCCCATGGCCCGCATTTCCGCACTGCTGGCCGGCGGTCTTACCCTGGATGAAATTCCTTATTGGCGGGACGGCACGCTGGAGCGCTACACGCCGTCGGGGGACCATGTCGTTGTGAAATACGCCCGTTGGGCCTTCGAGAAATTTGAGGGCGTGACGGACGAACTGGGCACCCAGATGCAGGCCGTGGGGGAAGTGATGAGCCTGGGCCGCAACTATAAAGAGGCCTTCCAGAAAGCCATTCGCAGTCTGGAGATTGGACGCTACGGTCTCGGCTTTGCCCAAGACTTCCATGATCGGCCCTTGGAAGAATTGCTCCAGATGATCCGCATTCCAAGCAGCGAGCGCCAGTTTCAGCTCTACGAAGCCTTGCGCAAAGGCGCCGATGTGGCGACCCTCGGCACCATCACCCGGATCAATCCCTGGTTTATCGAGCAAATGCAGGAACTGGTCGCGCTGGAAGAAGAAGTGATGGCCGCCCGTGGGCAGAAACTTGCCGACGAACTTCTCACCCGCGCCAAGCAGGACGGCTTTGCCGATCGTTATCTGGCAGATCTGTTAGGGGTTGCGGAAGTCGACATCCGCACCCAGCGCCTCCGGCTGGGCCTTGAAGAAGCCTGGGAGCCGGTGCCGGTCAGCGGTGTAGAGAATGGGGCCTATTACTACGCCACTTACAATGGCGCCGGTCACGCTCCGGTCGGCAACCGAAAGAAAATCATGGTGTTGGGCGGCGGCCCCAACCGCATCGGCCAGGGCATTGAATTCGATTATTGTTGCGTGCACGCCGCGATGGCGATTCGGGCGGCGGGCTATGAATCGATCATGGTGAATTGCAATCCCGAGACGGTCTCGACGGATTACGACATTTCCGACAGGCTTTACATCGAGCCGCTGAGCGTGGAAGACGTCCTCCGTATTCATGCGCATGAAAACCCCGCAGGCATCGTGGTTCAGTTCGGTGGGCAGACACCGCTGAATATGGCCGGGGAATTGGCCCGGGCGGGTGTGCGGATTCTGGGGACGCCCCCGGATACGATCGATCTGGCCAAAGACCGCGACCGTTTTCGCGCCATCACGAGGGATTTGGGCATCCCCCAGCCGGCTTCGGGGATGGCCAACAGCCTGCCCGAAGCACGTCGGATCGCGTTGGCGATCGGATACCCGTTAATGGTGCGCCCTTCCTATGTTCTGGGAGGGCCTGGCATGGAAATTATCCGGGACGAGGAGATGCTGGCCCACTATGTAGAAGCCGCCATGGCGCTTTCTCCCGAGCGGCCCATCCTGATCGATAAGTTTCTTGACAATGCGGTCGAGGCCGAGGCGGACGCCATCGCGGATGCAACGGATGCCTTTGTCCCAGCGGTCATGGAGCATATAGAATTGGCCGGCATCCACTCGGGTGACTCGGCCTGCGTCATTCCGCCGGTCAGCATTGCCCCCAAACACATCGAAACCATTCGTGAATATACCCGGAAAATGGCGGTCGCCCTAAAAGTGGTCGGCTTGATGAATATCCAGTATGCCATCTACGACAACACGGTCTATGTGTTGGAAGCCAATCCCCGGGCATCCCGCACGGTACCCCTGGTTTCCAAGGTTTGCGATGTGGCCATGGCCAGGCTGGCCACGGAGGTCATGCTGGGTCGCCCTCTGGCCGATCTCGCGCTGGAGGCGCGCGTCATCCCGCACTGGGGCGTCAAGGAAGCCGTATTCCCCTTCAATATGTTTCCTGAGGTTGATCCCATTTTGGGACCTGAGATGCGATCGACCGGAGAGGTCCTGGGTATTTCGGAATCTTTCGGGCGGGCCTACTTCAAAGCCCAGGAGGCCACCCAAACATCGTTGCCATTCGAGGGTACGGTGTTGTTCACGATTGCCGACCGCGATAAGCCGGCGGCACTTGAGCCGGTGCGCCTGTTTCGGGAACTGGGTTTCCGTATCATGACAACCCAGGGCACCTATCAATTTTTGAAAGACAACGGCATCGATACGGTATCCGTGCGCAAACTAGGCTTCGGACGGCCGAATCTGGTGGATGTGGTCAAAAGCGGAGAAGTGCAACTGCTGGTCAACACCCCTGGTGGGAAGCGAAGCGCAGAAGATAATTCGCAAGTTCGCAAGGCAGCCATACGCTACAAGGTACCCTATGTAACGACCACGGCCGCAGCGATTGCGGCGGCCAAAGGGATTGCCGCCCGCAGGGAGGGAGCCCCCAAGGTCAAAACCCTACAAGCCTATCACGCCGGTATCCGCTAGGAAAACGACGCAGGGTGTGGCGCCGCTTTGATGGTCACGCTTTTGCAAGGAAGATGATCGAGGAGGATGCGGCGATCGGCCGCATCCTGCTGGGTCTTCAGAGGGGTTCAGGGTTGCAGAGATTTTTCTGGTTGACGGCCGAACGGCCGCAGTTTTTGCAG
>JASFFM010000134.1:0-9818 GCA_050124295.1 Desulfobacterales bacterium
ATAAAGGACCAAGAAGAGCCTAAAGTAAATCACTATGGACCGTTTGCACGGTGATGCGGGGATACCGACTTGGAAGAATGGAGATGAATAAATGTTAGCAAAAATCTACTTTTGATTCAACCGAAGTGATTATGGCATCTATATCGTGCGTAAATTATGGTACTATAAATTCGATGGGCCGAAATCTGGTCCGATATCACAATAGCTGCAATTGAGAGGATAGATACAGCATCGCTAAACCTATATGCACAAGCATTCGCAAACTTCAAATTGAAGATATCTTCTTTATCTGCAATTCTCAAGGCTATCCAATATTTCAGATAGCGTGCCATGAAACCATCTATCGCTGAATTACAGGTAGATTGAGATAACCACACGAAAAATGAACCCGCCAAAATTGACGCTTACCTGCCCTTCGTTCAACCTACCAAAATCGCATGGCTATGAAAAATATGATCTGGCTATCCAGAATATCACGGTGTCATCCAGAATAAGGATCGGCGATCAGCGAAATATCCAAAATTCCCGAAAAGCGTTTTTCGGCATGTGGAGATCAGATATTTTCACGTTTGGGGCCTGGGGTTCCAGATTCTTTTCCATACCCAAGCAAGACGCCGCCAATCCTGGGTGGTTTTCAGCCTTTCATCGTCAATGGGTTGGGGATGCCGATCGTTCAGCCTAGCAACCTTGAATCGGAAAACATAATCGGGTTCCGAACCCATGCGCAAATCGGTCATGACGACATAATCGCCCGCAGTAGAAAAGGCATAATATCCTCTGGTGAACCATTTCAGTTTGACAACCGGTGGGTGTTCGTCGATTCCGGTCATCAAGGCCAGGTTTCTGGGGTAGTAATCGACGGATAACGGTGTATTCTGGTCGAATATTGAGAAGTAGGTCTCGAAATAGCGGTCTTTCTCGATGCCCACGACCCGCCAGAGCAACGTGGAGAAGGGCGCCGGGGAGGATATGAACTGGGTATAGGACACCTCCTGGCGGGCAAGTTTTTCCCTCACCCTGCGTTCGACAAATTCACCAGCACCAAACGCCCAGGCAAGATAGGTCAGGCTGAGAAACAGTCCCACCGAATTCATGCCATGACCCCAGGAACGCTTCCTTGTTAACACCAGCGCCGCCAAAACGCCCGCCAAAATTGGTAATGTAAAGAGAGGGTCAATGATGAACAGAACCGGGAATGCCAAAGGCGTGGTGTCGAAAGGCCACAGGATCTGGGTCCCATAGACAGTCAGAAAATCTAAAAGCACACTGGCTTCCAGTACAAGAAAGGAAAGCAGAAACCATCCGCGATAATACCGCTTCGTGTCAGGGTGTATTTTCGTGATCAGCCAGGCGATCAGCGGTGAAAAGAGCGCCAGCAGGATGAGCGAGTGGCTGAAGCCGCGGTGGTATACAAAGTCATCGACAGGACCGCCGAGGGGTATAAAGACATCCAGATCAGGTAAGGTTCCTAAAACAGCACCCCAAACGAGTGCCTTCCTTCCGACCTTTGGACCAAGGACGGCCTCTCCGCAGGCGGCTCCAAAGGTCAATTGGGTCAAAGAGTCCATCGTTTTTCCAACTCATGCTCGAATTTGTCTGCTACTCAAGACGCAATGACTTTGGTGCCATCTTTGCAGTGACCTTTTCTACACCAGCCCGGATATTACAAGCGTTGGAGGCCTCCATTGACAAGGCATTTAGGCACGCCGCTGTCAGCAGGCCACCGCAAGCGCTTGATAACGCCGCAAAGGGATGTCTCCGGCGCGCCCGTGGGGTGGAGAATAGTTGAGCGGTTCTTTCTGAAAAATGCCGATCACAACGGGTTACCCGGCCGATTGGCACCAATCTTCTTTTAAGATAAAGAACATTTTCCGTAAACTAAATCGGCAATAATTATTTCATGAAATATCGGGGGCATTTTGACCTGCTAACATGGGGTCGAGAAGCACGCCATCGATGTCGGCAAGCATCTTGTTGCGCAGCGCTTCCACCCGCGCCCTGTTTTTCATGACCATGTCGATCTGGCGGGTATGCAGCGAAAAATAACCGAGGATTTTCAAACGTTCATACATGAACGCGGAATCGTCGTTGTCAATGCGGGCGGTCAGGTGATCCTCCTGGGTGGTGACACGGAAGGCATAGTTTTCTAGCAGCTCGGCAATGAAATGGACACGCAGGAGGCGCCGCTCGGTATCAGCCGCCCCCCCTTTAAACTGAAAGGTAATGTAGTTTTCGGGCGCGCGCTCGCTGACCAGCGCTTCGAGCGTTGCGAAATGATAGCCCAGCCGGGAACTTAGATTGCAGTAGTGGCGCGAGATCATGAAATAATTTTTTTCGGCATAGCGGCTCTGGCGACCGGTGTTGAGGGCCGTATTGGCGGTGGATTGAAAGAGTACGGAAGCCAGACCCCGATGGTCGATAGGGGGCGGCCCCGCCCAGGGGATGGCCGTAAAGCCTTCCCAGAAGGCCAGCATGGGCTCTGAGGCGATATTCTCCAGCAGCACGTATTTCCCGTCAACCTCCTCCTTGAAGCCATCATCCAGATTGAGCACCCACCACTGCATGGGCACTTGGAAATAGAGTTGTTTGCTGGAACGCTCGGGGAACTGGTGATCCTTGCCGAAGTTGAACATCTCCTGAACGGATTTCTCGTGCAGGAACCGGGTGATGTCATGGAGTGTCCGGCAGTTCTTGGCATGAAATTCCCGTGCGGTCGGATCCAACAGGTTCAGGGGAACGATCAGCCGGTCGAGTTTTTGAAGCAACTGGTATACCGGTGAGTCGGCAATGGGATTCGCCACCATCGGAGGACGCGCCTGAAGACCATCGATTATTCCCGCGTAGACCTTTCGGCGGTCGGCGTCCAAGGTCACCTCTTGATGGGCGTCGAGATGCACCATGGCATCCGGGCAGCCGAAAAGGGCGGGCACGCCGAATTCACGGGCCACGTTGGCCAGATGACCGGCGAAACCACCTTGTTCGGAAATCACGGCGCTCGCGCGACCGATCAGCGTTGCCCAATGGGGTGCGGCCTGGCGCACCACGAGCACGGCACCCGAGGGGAACTTGAGCGCGTCGGCGTATTTGTCAGCCAGAAAGACAGGGCCGCTGCCGGCTCCCGGGCTGGCCGTAACACCGCCCTCCAAGAGAACTTCGGCCCCCGCAACAGCGGCTGCGGATTCCACGCTCTCCTCTTCCGCAGACGACACCGAAAGGGGTCGGCATTGCAGCACGGTGACCCCGCCATCAGCGGTCAAGGCCCATTCAATGTCCTGGGGACGGTCGTAGTGGGCTTCGATGTCCAGAGTTATCTTGGCCACAGCGACCGCCTGCTCCGGGGTTAGACAGGGGCGGTCTGCCATTTCATTCGCTGTAATCATTTGGCAGACACCCTCCTCTGGATCGCATACAAAAAGCCCGCTCTTGTGTCTGATCGTTTGTGTGGAAAGGCGAAGTTCCGGCGATCGGTCGACGACAAAACTGTCGAAGGCCGCCGATCCGTCGACGATAGTCTTGGGCAGCCCCCAGGCCGCATCAATATAAACGCTGCGATCCGCCCGGTCCACCGGACTGACCGAATAGGCCACACCGCCGGTCACGGCATCCACCATGGCCATGGCGCCCACGGCAACCGCCAGATCTGTACTTACTGGCCACCACTTCCCGATAAGACGCCAGGAGATGGCCCCGAGCGACATTGAGCTCCGTCTTGAACTGCCCCGCGAAAGCCACGGCTTCGCTGTCTTCAAACAGGCTGCTGCTGCGCATCGCGATCCTGAGCCCGGTGCCGTGGCGAACGGCCAAGGCCTTCCAGGCCAAATCGATGGCGCTGGCCAGATCCGGAGGAATGGGCGCCTTGAGCACCACTTGCTGGATGCGTGAACTCAAGGCCAACAGACCGGCGGTGTCATCGGCGGTGGCCACCTGAAGGAGGCGGTCGATTTCATCCTGCAAGCCCGAATGGGCCATAAACCGCGTATAGGCTGCCGTCGTGATCACAAAACCGTCCGGCACGTTTAATCGGGTGTGGCGATGAAGCTCTCCCAGATGGGCCATCTTTCCACCGGTTTGCTCCCTCCAGGTGTGATCGATGACATGGAGGGGGACAACTAAAGCGGAATCGATGTGGGGGCGAAAAGAGGTTTCCAGGAGCGCCAGGATCTCCTGCTGAATGGCCTTGAATCGCGTTGACAATTCGGGATATTTGTCCGGCGCCAAGACCTTCATGGACCGGATCATACGCAGCACGGAAGCGGCGATTTCGGTAGAGGCCGACCGGACGAAAGTCATGCCGAAGGCGCCTCCCCCGCGCAGGGCGCCTTCGATTTCGGCCATCTTTTCGAGCGCCTGCTTGTTGGCGCTTAAGAGCAGCTTGAAGTGGTGATAGCGGTCCTTAAAGTCCACCCGCAGCTGCTCGGCGGCTTCCTCGGAAAGCACCGGCCGGGATCGGGAAAACCGGTGCTTCAAATATTCCCGAATGCGTTCCATCATGGTCAGGCCGCGCCTCCCAACACTATTAAGGGGTGAGTGAATACCCGGCATGAATCCCCGCTGGCCCTCGATGGCAGGCCTTGGGTGCGGGATCATGCCGGGGGTGGCTTAGCGCATGGGTCATCGGGGCCTCTCCGCCTCAGGGCAAGATTGCGGAAAGACCCCGGGGGGATGGTGTTAATGCTCGAGCTCCATTCCCCAGCCTTCGAACATGTACATGATGGAAAACCCGAACCATAGCGTGTAGATGACGTAAAACGCCAGGGCAAAGATAACGATCCCCACCTTATCGGTAATATTCTGGGGCTCGATGCCGTTGAAGTTGAAGGCCACCTCGACGGCCTTGGCTTGCACCGTGCTCACAAATTGTGCGTTCTCGAACTGCTTTTGCTTCTTGAGATCCTTATCCATTCCCTTGAGAGCGTTCCACCAGCTGTAGAGCGCTTCACGCCCCTCAAAGTTGTACTTGGTTTGCAGTTCCTCAGCGCGGTTGTGAAACAGCAGATCGGCGTCTTCAAGGGCCGCCGCCAGAATGCCGCCCAGATCACCCTTCAAGGCAATCGTGGTGCCATCGACTTCGGCCGCGGCACCGGCCTTCCAGAGCAGCATGGTGGTCTGCTCCGCCTGCTGCGCCGAACCGGCATCGATGGTCACCGCCACTTCCCTGCCCTTGAAGGCCTGATTTTTTTCAGCCAGGTCGGGAATGTAATAGGCCGACCCTTTGGAGATGGAGTTAAACAGATTATCAAAATAATTCAGCGCATTTTGTCCGGCGCCGAAAATCGGCATGAACATGACGCAAAACACCGCCGTAAACCCGACCAGCAGACCGGCGCCGAGAAAAAAGATCTTCTTATCCGCTATCATGAGGCCACCTCCGCTTTCTTGAGGTTCTTGATGTTACGTAAAAACGTGCCAATCACCCAGACGCCGAATCCGCCGATGACGATGAAAAAAGCCCAGATGCCGATCGTGTCGAGGATTTTGGCCGTGGCCGGTGAGATGGCGATCACGTCCATGGATCCCAGCTTGCCGGGCAGCGCAAAAACCCGGTTGACGAATCCGGCAAGCACGGCCATGGCGTAGAACCCGCGGATGGTGATGCCGCTGACAACCTTGGTGACCATGGCACCAATCTGGATACCGATAAGCGAACCAAGCAGCATGCCCATGGCCAGCGTGTAGAAAATGAACCCGTAGATGGCGTACTGGCTGATGGCGGCATAGCCGGCCGTGAAAACGATCTGGAAGATATCCGTACCCACCGTGGTCATGGAGGAAACGCCCAGCACATAGACGAAAATCGGAAAGGTCAAAAACCCGCCCCCGACGCCCATGATGGCCGCCGCGAATCCCACCAGGGCACCACTGAGGACCAGAAAGATGGATGAAATCTGACGCCCGCCGGGCACGATATCCTGGTCAAAGGTCACCATGGGCGGAATCCGCATGCCCTGCAGTTTCTGGGGCAACGACCCCAGATCGGCACCCTCGGTCTTGCCACCATGATCGTGGGCCCCGCCGGTGTCCCCCCGTTTGCGGGCTTTCAGAAAATCGGTAAGGGCATACATGCCCAGCATGCCCAGCATCAGCACATAGATGGTGGTGATAAACGCATCGCTGAGCACGGGGTTGATCTCGTAAAGCACACGGTTGATCACCCCGCCGCCCGTGGCCCCCCCAATGGCGCCGATAAGGAAAATCAGGGCCAGAGGAACCGATATGTTGCCCAGCTTTCGATGGATCACGCTGCCCATGATGGCCTTGGCAAAAATGTGAAATAGATCCGTGCCGACCGCCAGGATCCCCTTGATGCCGGCACTCATCAGGGCCGGAGCGATGATGAAACCGCCCCCGGCGCCGATGCAGCCGGTAATCAGCCCGGCACCCAGCCCGATCAGAATGGAAGCCAGAAAGATGCCCATGGTGAAAAAGGACGGGCTGTAAGCCTTCTTACCCCCCAGTACGTCCGGCATCCCGGCGGCCAACTGGTCCGCAAAGGCAATGCCGCCGATGATAACCGGCAACAAAAACAGTCCGAGAACGATCAAGCGCTTCCGGCTCCCCAGAATGTTGTCGGACATCTCCTTCTCCCACCGGGCATGCGCTCTTGCGCCGGCCAGCATGAATTGCGCCCATTGTTTGAAAAAAGTCATCGCCATCAAGCTCCTTTCATTGAGATATTTTTATTGCCGTCATTCAGGGGGTGCCCCCTGTGTTTTGCGTTTCAGACGTATCGTGCGGGCCTTGTAGGCATCCTGGAGCTTGAACATGAGCTCATCGATGCCCACCGGTTTCATCAGGTAGTCAAAAGCGCCCTGGTCAATACCTTCATAGGCCGCCTCGACACTGGCGTGCCCCGTCAACATGACCACTTCGATCGCCGGATCGAAACCCTTGATGGCCCGCAGCACCGCGATGCCGTCCATCCCGGGCATGCGGACATCCAGGGCCACAACATCCACGGGCGTCTGCCGGATCATCTCCAGAGCGGCTTCACCATTGCCTGCCTTGAGGACACGCAGATTGCGTTTCTCCAGACGTTTGGCCAGCGGTTCCAGGAATTCCACCTCATCGTCCACCAACATCACCGTGAAATCTGTCATGGGGCGTCCTTTCCGCTTTGATGGGCCTCACGGATTTTCTGCAGAAGGTCCTCGAAGTCGTAGGGTTTGGAAAGATAGTCAAAAGCACCGTTGGCAAGGGCATCCTTGGCCGAAACCTGGCATCCGTGCCCGGTCAACATGATAACGGGCAATTCGGGGACCATTTTTTTGAGTATTTTCAAGACCTCGATGCCGTCCATGCCCTCCATCTTGAGATCCAGCATGGCCACGTCGAAATCACCCTGACGCATGCGCTGAAGCGCCTCGGTGCCACTAAAGGCGGGGGTAACGTCGATCTGCCGCTTGGTCATCCTTTTGGTCAGCACACGGACGAAAGCTTCTTCATCGTCGATCAGTAGCAACCGGATCGGTTCGTTCGCGATTGTTTTCATGATATCACCTATGCCCGCCGGGTCGTAATGGCATTCATGCGGGCCTCGATGATTTTCTCCTCCTGTTGACGTTTTTTGGCGGCTGCCTGATTGACTTTTTCGACAAGTAGCGCCATGTCGCAAGGTTTCATCAGATAGTCGAAAGCACCCTGTTTCATGCCGTCGATGGCGGAGGACACCGTGGCATGCCCCGTCAGCATGACGACCTCGACCAGGGGGTATTTGCGCTTGATTTCGGCAAGGGTTTCGATACCGTCCATACCGGGCATTTTGACATCCAGAATGACGACCTCGATTCTTTCGCCGCTTTGGCTGAGTACATCCAGGGCGTCCATCCCCGAAGGCGCTGTGAAGACCTTGAAATCGCGTTTCTTCAGGCGCCGTTCCATGGCGTCCAGAAAGGCGGTTTCGTCATCGACTAAAAGCAAATTAGCGATTGTCATTGTTTTTCTCCTTATGGGGTTAGGGCTTATAGCTTGTAACCGTGGCTGTACTTTCATTGCGGGACTCCGGCGTACTGACCGGAAGCTTGACTTCGAAGCAGGTTCCTTCGCCAACCTTGCTCGACACGACGATATCGCCGCCCATTTTATTGATGATGCCGTAGCATATCGACAATCCCAGCCCCGTGCCTTTGCCGACCGGTTTGGTCGTGAAGAATGGCTCGAATATACGGTGCAGGTTCGCTTCGGGAATGCCGGGACCGTTGTCACGAACGTGGAACTGCACTTCGCCAGGGTTGGACTGCCAGGTCTTGATGTCAATGGTCCCGCCTTGCTTGTCCAGGGCATCGATGGCATTGTTGACCAGGTTGAACAGCACTTGCTGGAGCTCGGTCTGGGATACCCGTATGGCCGGCAGGTGATCCAAAAGGTGGGTGTCGATTTCGACGTTGTTGTATTTTGCCTGCTGCGCCGAAAGACCCACGACCTCCTTGATCAGGTCATTGACGTCCACCTGCTCAGCGCGACTGTCCGATCGCCTGGCGAAACTGAGGAGCTTGTGGGTAATATCGCGGGCGCGGATACCCTGTTTACGAATTTGGGTCAAGGCGCGTTGGAATTCTTCCAGGTTCTCGCTCTCGCGAAACTGTTCATCTTCGAGCAAGTCCTCGATCCAGCCGGCCTCCTCCACCATGATGGCCACCGGGTTGTTAATCTCATGGGCAATGCCGGCCGCCAGTTCGCCCAGCGACGCCAGATGACCACTTTCAATGATCTGTTGGCCCATGATTTCCTTTTCCTGGTCGGCGGCGGCAATTCGGGTGATCATTCCTCGCGACAGCACCAGGGCCATTGTGATGATGGCGATGCCCCCCAATCCAAACACGAGGATGGCAATGTTACGCGTACGGTTGAGATCCTGATAGGCATCTCGCTTATCTTGCTGGAGGATAAGGGCCCATTGGTTGTCTTTAAGCATGCCGGCCACAAAAATCAGTTCGTTTCCGCTGCTGTCCTGCCGGATGCCGGACAATATATCATCCTCACCAGGCCGGTCCGAATCTTTGAATAGTTCTTCATAGGTGCTGCTTTCCAATACCGGTCGTCCGGCGGTTCGTGTCTGCAAGGCACCGGTTTGATTGACGATATAGGCAAATCCGGTCTGACCCAGCTGGATATTTTCGACCACATCATTGAAGGCCAGGAAATCCACGGTGGCCCGCAGGATCCAGGGCCGGCCGTTTTCAAATTGACGTGCGGTGACGATAAAGTGGGGAAAACCCCGAAGGCCTAAAAACACATCGCTTGTGTAGGTGTCGACCTGAAATGCAGCCTGAAACCATTTGGCATCGTTGTATTGGGCGCTTTCCAGCAGATAGGGCCCAGCATAGGAAACCTGCTCCCCGTCTGCCCGCACAACGCCGATATCGGAAAAGACATTACCGTAGGTCCCCTGAAGTTTGTGCAACAGGGCCGCAAGATTTTCGCTATTGCTGAGGTGGTCGTAGGTGTATTCATCCACGAGAAAAGAAATGTTGTCCTGGCGCTCAACCAGAAAATGGTCGATGTTCTGCTTATGTTTTTTGACCAGCGTTTCCAGATGAATTCGGACCTTTTCCCGATATATCGTGTGCATTTGAAAAAGGATGCCGCTGCTCACGATAATCAGAGGGATAAAGGAAACGAAGATGATGATAAGGATGATGTTGCGCCGAAGTGGACGATAGTACTCATTGCGCGTAAGGTCTTTGGGGTTCATAACATCGGCCTTTCAGGGGAGGAGGCTGTTGCGACCACCCCCCATCAGAGCAAAAGGCAGGCCAGATTGCCTGTCAAGGAACTTTCTCCGCTACACATAGGCATATAAAAAATTGATTTTATTTTAA
>JASFFM010000135.1:0-9774 GCA_050124295.1 Desulfobacterales bacterium
TTGCGGCAGCGCCTGCAACAGGATGACATTGAGGTGATCGGCGTCATCCCCAACGATCCAGCGGTCTTGGCCTCCGGTCTCGAAGGGCTGCCCGTCGATGCCGGTGAGGCCTACCGGGTTGCCGGCTGCGTACTGGAGGATTTGCTGAAACGGCATTCAATATACAGGAGATAACGTCCATGTGTCTGAGCACGGTCTATAGGCTTGCCGACGGAGAGCGCCGCGAAGTGATGCGGGACGTAAGCCGAATGCAGGCCGAGGGTGATGGCTATGTGTTGATCGACCTTTTTGGCCGCCGAGACCGTGTCCAGGGACGCATCGCTTACCTTGACCTGGTCGAAGAGCACATCGTGGTGATCGAAAAAGCATAACCCACATGCCGGAAGAGAGGGGGCAACACCATGGGACTGACCCAATCAATCGAAACGCAGGCGGCTTACCATCCGCTGGAAACCGAAAGATACCTGGACGATGTGGCCCTGGCCGAAGCGCTTCTCGAAAAAGCTGCACTGGCTGGCGATCGGCTCAGCCCTGCCGACATTGTCTTCGCGTTACGCAACTTGCTCAAAATGACCTACTACCCGGTGGCCCTAAAGTACTTTTTCGAAAACCGTGATCTGGAGCGCTTCAAACGCGAAAGTGATTACAACGTCGCCAAGCGGCCCTACACCTTTTGCCATTTTGTTGCCGCTTCGCGCCAGCGCGGGGACACGCTTCTCGGAACGTCGGATAGACTGGGCTGTTCCAACGCCAAGTACGTGATGGGCTGGAAAGACCTGGACGACGCTGAAATCAAAAGCCACCTGAAATATACCCGCACCTGGGATCAGGCGGCCCGCTTCGTGCGCACCAAGACACGGCTGCCGGGCGGTCTGCTGGCGTTTGCCACGGCCCCCCTGCATAAGGCCACGTTTACCCCGGACGTCGTCCATGGCGTTTGCGATGTCCTCCAGGCCTATCATCTGGGCAATGACTGGTGCGCGGCCTTCGATACGCATCCGTTCCAGATGGTCATGACCATGAATTCGTCCATTTGCCACGGCTGTGTCCAATGCCATGCTTCGGTGCAACCCAATATCACCCCCATGTGCAGCAGCAGCAAAACCGCGGGCAAGACGGAGCAAAGTGAAATCAACTGGGTCTGGCCCGGGAATCAATTGGAACCGACGGTAAGGTGGATGCTCGAGCGCACCGTGCGCGACGGCGGTCCGTCCTTTCCACGTACCGGGGAGACCTATCCCGGCTTTGACATCTGCAAGTTGTGCAGCTTTCTGGTTTTTAAAAAACCCAAAGCCAAGGCAAACTGAAAATGCGCGGCATGGCCGCGTTGCACGGACAGAACCGGAGCGGGTATCTCGCGTGTTTGGCGGTGTCATCTTTACGGCCGGGGGCATTAAGGACAGACGTTGACGGCGGATAAAAGGAGGTGCCCCATGTATGCGCTGATTTATGATGAGAACGATCCGAAGAAACCCCTGAAACAGGTTCTCTCGGTTCATCGAAACCGTGCCAACGCCGAGAAGGCTCTGGAGAAACGCATGCGCCGGCTCGGCAAAAGGGTGTGGGAGTGCTACGCGCGCATCGTGTGGACCGAGAAGCGGATTCGCACCGAGGACTGGATCAGCCCCCAAGATTTTTCCACCTGGCGACCGGGGGAGGCGATCCCCTACGGTGAACTTTTCAGTGACGCGGATTGACGCTGCGGCCCTTGGCGCTGGTCCCTGATGTAAGGGCTGGTTATCGCCAAGGGCGCGGACCGGGTGCGGAAAGCCGCCCGGAGGAATTGGGTCGAAATGTCCCAGATAGCCACATATCCGATCAAGCCGCCCGATCGATCCACGATCACGGCTAACGGGCGATCTCCGCGCGGCCACCGGCATCGCCGGGTCGAGCCGTGGTATCTGACCTATACCCTGCTGGGAGCCGCAATGGGCGGCATGGTGCCCCTTTTGGTTCCTCTACTGATACTTCAAAAGCTGGGTAGCCCTGTCCATGTTGGGCTCGTCATTGCAGCCTACAATCTGGGCGGGCTGGCGGCGCCTGTCTGGGGCCATTTGGCCGATCGCTTTCTCATCCACCGGAGCCTGCTGGCCATAAGTCTCCTGCTGACTGCGGCCGGGTTGGCGATTTTCGCATGCGCAAAATGTCTGCCGATGTTTTTGGGCCTGGCCTTGCTCCAGGGGGTCGGCACGGTGGGGGCCATGACCTTGGGCAACCTGTTCATCGTCGAGGCGCATCCCCCAGCGGAATGGGAGGCCCGTATCGGTTGGTATCAGACCTTTAATTGCAGCGGGCAGGCGGGCGGCATGCTGCTGGCGGCTATTCTAAGCCCGATGGCCCTGGAAGACAGCCTGCTGGTGGCAAGCGGCTTGATCGGTCTGGCCGTTTTGATTGGTATCGCGGCGCCGGCGGTACGCCCGTCCGCAACGCGCGCTGCCTCAAGAGGGTACCCTCCGATCGGGCACTTCTATTGGGGTCGTTGGTGGCCGAAACGGTGGCTGCATTCCTTGCGCTCCTGCATGCCTTTTCAGCCGCTGTCCCCCGCCAGTAAATCCTTTCGAGGGCTCATAGGGGTTTGGTTTCTTGGTTTGACCGGGGCCTCGATTCTCTTCACGCTCTACCCTCTAATGCTGCCGGAACTCTACGGCATCATGCCCGGGCGCCTGGCGCTGACCTTCGCCGCCGCCATGGGGTTGGGGGTTTTTATCTATCCCCAAGCGGGCCGTCTTTCCCAACACTTTGGTGCCGCCCGTCTCTACACGTTCTTTTTGAGCCTGCGGCTCATTGCGTTTATCGCCGTGGCCGCTGCCGTATGCGGTGACACCGGGGGGCGGGATTGGTTCATCCTGCTGGCCTACGCGGCCGTTGTTCTTTGCTGGCCATTTTTAAGCGTCAGCGGTACCGCCCTGGCTGCCGCGCTGGCACCGCCCAGGGAAGGGGAACGGATGGGGCTATTCAACGCCACAGGGGCCTTGGCGCTTGCCGCCGGACCCACGCTGGGCTGCTGGCTGGCCGACGTCTGGGGCTATCCCAGTGCCTGCCTTGCGGCGGTCTCGACCGAGATCCTCGGCGTATGCCTGGTCAGCCGGATACGGCGGCATCTCGGGTGGTGCGGCGCAGCGAAGCCCTGTCGGGCATGCTGACCGATGGCACGCGTGGCCTTGGGATGCGGCCCGCAGGATGACACCGGGAGGAGCGATCGGAGGAAAGTGTTGGGCATCAAATTCCCAGCAGGCAGGTAAAATAATGGATCCATCGACCCATATGATCACAACGCGGAAGATGGCATCCGCAAAGCATCATCCACGTTAGAAAGGAGGCCATTGATGAAACCCGACCCAAAAACCAAAGCTTCCAAACTGGCCGATCCAAGGAAGGCTTCGATCGACGGGGCCACACGGGCCATGCTGGAGCGGGCCCAGGAACTGAATATCGAGACCATCTTCGATCGCGCCGTCACCATGAAAGCATGCCATATCGGTGCGCAGGGCACCTGCTGTAAAAACTGCGGCATGGGCCCCTGCCGACTGCCTCTGCCCAAAAGCGGCATCGAAGGCCGTGATGACCGCAAAGGTTTATGCGGCGCCACCCCCAACACCATCGCGGCGCGTAATTTCATCCGCATGATAGCGGGCGGCGCGGCCGCGCACTCCGATCACGGCCGCTGTGTGGCGGAAGTCTTCCTTTCGGCAGCGCGCAAAGAGTCCCAGGACTACGCGATCAAGGACACGGCCAAGCTGCTCGCCATCGCCCCCTATTTCGATGTCGCCACAACGGTCGACGTCGATGGCCAGACCTTGGATCGCGATATGGATGAGATTGCCCTGGAGGTGGCCGAGAAAGCCATCCACGAGTGGGGCAAGAGCGAGGGGGAACTGCGCTACCTGAAACGAGCCCCGAAGCCGCTTTACGAGAAGTGGAAGAAAAACGGGGTCCTGCCGCGTAACATCGACCGGGAGATCGTCGAGATCATGCACCGCACCCACATTGGCGTGGATCAGGATTACAAAAATCTCATGAAACAGGGCACCCGGGCGGCCATCGCGGACGGCTGGGGGGGCTCGATGCTGGCCACCGACCTCCAGGACGTGCTCTTCGGTACCCCTTACCCCCTGCAGTCTGAAGCCAACCTGGGGGTCATGAAGGCCGATCACGTCAATCTGGTGATCCACGGCCACGAGCCGGTGCTCTCCGAGATGATCGTGGCCGTGGCCCAGAAGCCCGAGATGGTCGCCTACGCCCAATCCAAAGGGGCGGCCGGCATCCAACTGGCCGGCATCTGCTGCACGGCCAACGAAATTCTGCAACGCCACGGGGTGCCCCTGTGCGGCACCTTTCTGCAGCAGGAATTGGCCATTATCACCGGGGCCTGCGACGCCATGGTGGTCGATATCCAGTGTATCTTTCAGAATGTCGCCAATGTGGCCAAGTGCTTCCACACCAAGATCATCACCACCCATCCCATCGCGCGCATGGAGCAGGAGAACGTCATCCATATTGAATTCGATGAACATCACGCGCGCGAAGATGCTGAACGCATCGTCAAAATGGCCATCGATAACTTCGCCAACCGGGGTGCGGATGTCATGATTCCGCCCCAGAAGGGCAGCCAGGTGGCCGGCTTCGGGGTGGAATCGATCCGTTATCATCTGGGCGGCCTTTTCCGCGGCGACTACTACACCCTGAACGACAACATCATCAACGGCCGCATCCGTGGGATCGCCGGCGTGGTGGGCTGCAACAACGCCCGCACCCGCCACAACGAAGGTCACATCGCCGTGGTGAAGGAACTCATCAAGAACGACGTCATCGTGCTGACCACCGGCTGCAACGGAATCGCCTGTGCCATGGAGGGGCTGTTGACGCCCGAGGCGGCCAAGGTCTTCTGCGGTCCCGGGCTGGCCGAAGTCTGCGAGACGGTGGGGATTCCGCCGGTGCTGCATCTTGGATCTTGCGTCGACAACAGCCGCATCCTGCTGGCGGCCACCGAAGTCGTCAACGCCGGTGGGTTGGGTAGCGATATCAGCGAGCTTCCGGCGGCGGGCAGCGCCCCGGAGTGGATGAGTGAAAAAGCCATCAGCATCGGGCATTATTTCGTGGCCTCGGGGGTGTATACGGTCTTCGGGGTTGGGCTGCCGGTCACGGGCGCCCCGGTCTTCCAACGCTATATTTTCGAGGAATTCGAAAAGCTCTACGGCGGCATGTGGGATCTCGAAATCGATCCGCTGAAACACGCGCAGAAGATGATTGCGCACATCGACCAGAAGCGCCAGGCGCTGGGCATCGACAAACAGCGCGAGCGCATCATGGTGGACATGGCCACCCGCCGGGCTATGGAATCGGCTTAGGGCGCTGGTCATGGTATCGCCGAGAGGACGAATTCCAAGGGAGTTTATGAATGCCCAAAGGGACGTGTTCCATGATCGATTTAGGTTGGTATAAAACCTTTTTTTCACAAACGTTTCGGTGTCATTTCAGTCCTGACCGTCGGATTGCGATTGCCCGTGGGCCGCTGCCGGCTCTGACAACAGCCCACCAAATAGCGGTCGATGACGCGAATGAAGCCATCGAGATACTCAAACAGGAAATCGGGGTGGGAGTACTGGTGAGGCCTGTCGGACAATGACTGGTTGAAGGCGAAAAATCGGTTATTCCCTGCAACGGTGACAAGGGGCGGCCTTTTTCGGCGCTCATTCGGTAGAAATGGTGAACGCGATGGTTGGGGATGAATCCAGTGTCGCCGAGCGCCAAGCGCAGCATGCGGCGCAATCGAAGGCAATTCAGAGGCGGTTGCAGCAGATCAGACATAAAATAATGGTCACGAGCGGTAAGGGCGGCGTCGGCAAAAGCAGCGTCGCGGCTTACCTGTCCGTGGCGCTCGCCCGGAGAGGCTACCGTATCGGCTTGATGGACGTGGATCTGCACGGCCCCAGTATCGCCCGCTTGCTTGGATTGCACGCGCAAAGCTGTTCCTGCAGTGGGAAAGGCAGGATTTTACCGCTTAATCTCTTTTCGAACCTGGCGGTCATTTCGATCGAGACGCTCACCGGCGGTCAGGATGCCGCCACCATCTGGCGCGGTCCTCTTAAAGGGGCGGCGATTCGACAATTCATAGCCGATGTCGCCTGGGGTCAACTGGATTACCTGGTGATCGATTCGCCCCCGGGCACGGGAGATGAGCCCTTGACCGTGGCCCAGACCATACCGGATGCCCGGGCCCTGATCGTGACCACGCCTCAGGAAATCGCTTTGGCCGATGTGCGCAAGTCGATCCATTTTTGTCGACAGGTCCACATGGCAATTCTCGGCTTGGTGGAGAACATGAGTGGTCTGGTGTGCCCGTATTGCGGCGTTGTAATCGATCTCTTCAAGTCGAACGGCGGCCGTGCCACCGCCCACAGGGAAAATTTAACCCTTCTCGGCTGCCTGCCCCTGGAGCCGGAGGTGGTGCGAAGCGGCGACCAGGGCCATCTCCAGCTGTTGGCCGACAGATCGCTTGCCTTTACGCGGGCATTTGACGGGGTGGTCGATGCCATTGTGGCCTCAACGCAATCCCAAGGCGATGATCCATGGGCAACGCTTGGCGCTGCAAATGGCCTTGAAAAGGGGCCGTTAGCCTCAAATTGACCGAGGTCTAGCCGAATTCCGATGCATCGCCATTTAAATTAATGGATCGGTGGGTATGAACATACCTGCCCAAAGGAGGGCCAAATGAAAGCCATTGATTGTTGTCAAACAATGGAAGCGGAGCTCACGGCCTGGAAGGCAAATGTCTATGATATTGTTCGTAGGATGGAACAGTTGCCGGGTGGTGACAAGGAAAAATTTCTGCCCAACATCGAAGATTTGCATATCATGATTGTCGAAATGGAAGATCGCATTGATCAGATCCGCGCGAATTGCAGTCCTGAAACGGGAATCGATGATATTCGAACGGACAGGGAAAAATATGATCAGGCGCTGATCAAATTGCGGGTGACCGCCGATGAAGCCATGCGCGGTCTGGGAGCTGGTAATTTTGGGGGGTAACAATAGGCTCTGGTTGGGTTTGCCTGTGATTTCAATCATAAGGGCACATTACCGCTGAAATACGGGAGCTATGATGTCAACCACATCCTTTGCCGATATCGCGATCGTATCCTGTGGCACGCTGAGGCTTGAGCTGACCTATTTGCAGCAGGAGGGATTTCTGGATACGCCCCAGATTTGGTATACGACCCCGGGGTTGCATCAGGACATTCATGAACTGGAGCGTCAATTGGTCCACGGGATACAAAAGGCCCGGGAGAAAGCGGAACGGGTGCTGGTGGTCTACGGGGGCCAATTTTGCTACGTGAACGCCGATGCGCCCACCCGACGCATGCAGACCATCATTCACGAACAGGGCCACCACGTGGCCAGAATCAATGCGACCCATTGCATGGACATGCTTGCCGACGAAGCCGAGCGCGATCGCATCGCACAAGAACTTGCCGGAGGCGAACCGGTCTGGTGGATGACGCCGGGTTGGGTCAAATACCGAAAATTGGTTTTCAAGGGCTGGGATAAAGGGCTGGCCAACGAAAATTTTCCCCGGCACTCGGGCGGTGCCATCGTTTTGGACGGTATCGGATTCATGGATAAATACATGGCCGAACAGCCGGAGGCATTTCTCGAATACTGCGACTGGATGGGGATCCCGATGCAGCCTTACCCGGTGAGCATGGAACGATTCAAAGCGCTGCTGGCTGAACAGGCGGTCAAACTCCACGGTTTCGTAGAGACTTCGGGGACGGATCTTCCGTGACACACCCGATGGGCACGGGCCTGGTCTTTAAGGATAGGCCCCGCCCTTACGATAATGCATGGCGACCGTGAACCCGTCATGATAATGGGCCATAGCGCCGAAAATCTTTGAGCATCAATGCGCCAGCCGTGACAGACAAACGCTATGGCGATTGACACGTACCAGCTAAGGAGTGACGCAAGCCGGTAATGGATGCCGCGACCTATGATCGATGGTACGAAACGCCGCGCGGTCAATGGATCGGCCAATGCGAAACGGCGCTCGTCATCGATGGCCTGCAACCTCGTACAGGAGAATCGCTTCTCGATGTCGGCTGTGGCAGCGGTTATTTCACGCCTGCGATTGCCGATGCCATAGACCTCAAAGTGCTCGCCGTCGACATCAGACCGGATTGGGTGGGGCCGATGCGCGCGGGCGCCATGCGGGCAGGTCGTCGTCCATGGTTGCCGATGCGTGCGCACTCCCCTATACTGACAAAAGCTTCGATCTGGTTGTGTCCATCCTATCCCTCGGCTTTATGGAGGGCGACATTTCGGCCACAGGCGAGATCTTTCGGGTGGCCCGCCGCCGATTCGCGATCGGCTTGCTCAATCGGCGGCGTCTGCATTGGTGCTGGAAGGGAAGGAAGGGGGGCGGTGGCGGCTTTCGAGGTGCCTGCTGGCACACTGTGCGTGAGGCAAAACGGCTTTTCCAGAAGCGGCCCTTGCCGCGGCTTAGCGTTCGCTCGGCCATCCAAGTCCCGAGCGGGGGTCGATTGGCGCGATCCATAGAACAACCATGGCCGCAATCGTTGCCCTGCGGTGCTTTCATTCTTGTTTGCGGAGAGGTCGCAACTCATGAGTAGAAGCGATTTCAAAACCCTATCTAACGCCCGATAACGGCGTTGCGGTCTTCTTCAAAATGCTCACATATTCTTGAATATGCTCCGCTTTTTCATCAGACCACGCCTCGTTCGCGAACGCGATCTGAGGTTTTGAAGCGGCTTCTAAGCGTCATAACGGCATATCGATAAGTGATCTTAAGCGGAGGTGAGGTATGACATATGCGCAGATCGTTCAGTTCCACGGGCATGAATGCCCGGGGCTTGCCATGGGCTATCGCATGGCCGTCGCGGCCATGGAAAGTCTTGAATCGATCCGGGCCGCAGATGAAGAACTGGTGGCCATCGTCGAGAACGATGCCTGCGGTGTGGACGCCCTGCAGTGCGTCACGGGCTGCACCTTTGGAAAAGGCAACCTGCTTTTTCGCGACTACGGCAAACAGGTCTGTACCGTCTACGCCCGGTCGACGCGCCAGGGCGTCCGCGTGCATTTCCACGGGAAGGGCCTTCCCGAAGCGTTGCAGGATGACCGCGATGCTTGGGCCCAATGGATATTGACGGCGCCGTCCGAGCAAATGCTTTCGGTGGAACGGGTATCCATCCCCGAGCCCGAACCGGCCAGGATCATGGACTCGATTGCCTGCGCCTTCTGCGGCGAAGACGTGATGGCCTCGCGCATCCGGCAATGGCAGGGAAAACCGGCATGTATTCCGTGTTGCGAGGGCGGTTGAAAAATCGACCCGCAATCAACCGAGGGCTTAGAACAGCCCTGCCCGTGATGGCGCGATAAACCCACGGGCACCCGGGGTAGGGGCGTGCCAGGCGGCGAGTGTCCAACACAACCGAAAGCGGCCCCTCGATATTTGGAAACGGCTGGCAAATACGGCTTTTTATTGCCCCACCGAGTGGGGTCTCGCGACGCCCCCGCCACCCGGAAATTTATTTTTGTGCGCTGGCCTTGTATCCCATGGGCAGCTTTTTGAAACGGCCGCCGTGGATAATGGGATCGCCCTTGTAGCCCAGGGCCTTGAAGTCGATATAGTCCGTGGTGTCGATCAGGTGACTGACATCGCGCCCCCTGGAAGCCATGTAGCTGAAGTCGGTGCCCTTGTGGGCGATCTTCTTGAAGTCCACCTCACGACTGTCCTGGTGACAGCGGTCGCAGGTG
>JASFFM010000136.1:0-9756 GCA_050124295.1 Desulfobacterales bacterium
TCCTTGATCGAGAGCCGGTCCTAAATACCTGGGGCATGGAAACGGTCCGCCGGCGGGCATAGATTTCTACCTTTTGCAAGATCGGGATCCCATCCTGCCCTTCTTTCCAGGAACACATTCAGGTGGTCGCCTTTGCTATTCCAGACGAAGGGGCGTTTGGGGGCCTCGAAATCGAAGATAACCATAAGAACAGGGCCTGGACCAATCCGATCCCCCTGCTCGCGCGGTAAAATCCCCCCGGATCGAAGCGTTGACCACCCCAAAGACAGGGGTATCCCGCACAGGCCGGTTTAACGATTCGCAAGAAAGGCCCCTGGCGCCTGCCTGCCCACACACAAGCCTGTTGGCCCGGATATGACACGCGCTGGAGGCCTTCATTGACCAGGGGTTTGGGAGCGCCACGGTAGGCATGCGACCGCAAGCGCTTGGTAACGCCGCAAAGGGATGCTCCGGGCTTGCCCGCGGGGTGAAAAGGGTATGCGCCTTGACCATCGAAGCGGCGAAGCATTCTTCGGCGCACGAACACGACCAGAAGTATGGAATGGATGTCGGTAAGGTGTCGAGCCGCCGCAGCGGAGAGGTTTAGATCGGGTGGATTCATGCGGGTGTTCAGGCCCTAATGGCCACACCGGACAGCGTGCGGCCTAACTTTGCTTCCGGTCGCGGCAGATTCTAGGGGGCATGCTGCCGATCGGCACCCCATGACAATCTTGGGGGCCTGTGACAGTAGGAGGGCGAAAGCGCGGTTAGTCGGCGTAGGTTCGCGGACCGTAGGGTGCCGGCGGGGGACTTTTTTCAGGCGCCTCGTCCTCTTCCGGAGATGTATCCT
Organism: Desulfobacterales bacterium; assembly: GCA_050124295.1. Lineage (GTDB taxonomy): Bacteria > Desulfobacterota > Desulfobacteria > Desulfobacterales > UBA5852 > JABZFP01. The sequence continues at coordinate 830 of JASFFM010000136.1, forward strand.
TGGGACGGCGGCGGTTATGGGGCACGGAGGCCACGCCATAGCGACGGGCGTATTGACGGCTCATGGGCTCGGTGCGGCGGGACAATTCTTTGGGGATGAAGATCACGTCCCCTGGGCGCAAATCGTCGGCACGCAGGTTGGGGGTGATTTTGTGCAGAATATCCGCCTTGTCTTCACTTCCCGTGTACCAACGCGCGATGACGGACAGGGATTCCTCCGGCCAGCGAACTTCATGTAAATAACAGGGGATGCCCAAATAATTGACCGATGGAAGCACTATCTTGCGGGGAGGAGGCTTGGATTTGGCGCCCACGGGTTCCACCTTCGGTTTGAACGTCGTGCAGGCCATCAGCGCACACGCCGCAAACGCGAACATCGTCCACCACCAGAATCGTCGCCCATCAATCCGTTTCATTTGGGTGTCGAATACCGACCTTCCATCCGCGCCAGGTAGCGGATCGCCCTGACATTCTGGGGGTTGTGTCGAATCGCGTCTTGAAGGCTGCGCGCCGCCCCCTGTCGATCGTTTTGAAAATCCTGCACAATGGCCAGGTTGAAGAGAACCTCGTCGAGGTAGTCCGGCGCCTGATCGATGACCTTTCGGTAATGATCACTCGCCGCATCATACTTTCCGATCTTAGCATAAGCATAGCCAAGGTTAAAGTGAGCATCGATCATGGTGGCATCCATGGCCAGAACCTGTTCAAAGGCGCTTACCGCCGGCTGATATTCCTCCAGCCTGATGTGAACCAGCCCTAAATTGAAATAGGCCCGCACATTATCCGGTGTGAGCGCGATCACCTCCAGCCAGAGTTCCCGCGCCCGGGCCGGCTCCGTGGCCATCAGGGCCCGTGCCTGCCCTTCGATGGACGTTGACGCCGCGGGTGGCGACGACCCCGTTTCCGTAGATGCCCTGTCGCCTCCGCGCGTGCCCGCTAGCCCGGACCCGGAGTAGTTTCTTGCCTGGAAGGCCTCCAGAGATTGTCCTTGGCCTTGCTGGGGAATGTGCCAGCGCACCCACATGAGAAAAAATACCGCAACCAGAAGACCGATCAAACCTATGCTCAACCAATTGGGTCCTGAGCGGTGGCGGGCAACGGCGGCCACTTCGGGCGGCGGCGGGGATGGTGGGATGTTGTCCCCCGTCGTGATGGAGGTGGTATCAGGCCCATCGGGGGAACCCTCGGTGCGGTTGGGTGCCACCTCGTCGGACAGCAGATCCTGCAGCACGGCCTCCTCGGCGACCTTTTCTTCGGCAAACAAATCGCTGACGAGCTCGGCCAAGTGTCTTTCGATGGATCGGGAAGTTAAATCGCCGAGACATTCTTCCAGGGCGGCCAGGACCGCCGCACAGTCCGCGAAACGCTCCTCGGGGCGCGCCGCCAGAAGATGTCGAAAAACAGCCTGCAGTTCCGCGCTCGGGTTTGTCAGATATTCTTCCGGGGGAACGAAATCGGCGTCCTGCGCCCGGCGCAGGATTTCCATCGTGTTCCCCTGGTAGAGGCGCTGGCCGGTCAACAATTCGTAAAGAATGATGCCTACGGCAAATATATCGGACCGGTGGTCGATGGGCTTTCCCTGGGCCTGCTCGGGGGACATATAGGCCACTTTCCCCTTGAGGACCCCCGCTTCGGTTGTGGCTCCCCGGTCGGTCGCCTTGGCGATACCGAAATCGAGGATTTTAACTTGGCCGGCATAGGTCACAAAAATATTCTGCGGGCTGATGTCACGGTGCACGATTTGCAACGGCCGACCGCCAATGTCGGTAAGGCGATGGGCGTACTCCAGTCCGGAACAGATGCAGGCCGCAATGGCGAGGCTGTTCTCCAAACCGAGCGGTCGGCGGCGATCGGCCAGCGCGGTGGTCAGGGTTCGCAAATCCTTGCCTTGCAAATACTCCATGACGATGAAGTAGGCATCGTCCATGCAACCGAAATCATAGATCTGTACGATGTTGGGGTGTTGCAGGAAGGCAGCCAGCTTGGCCTCTTCGATAAACGCCTCCACGACCTCCGGTTGGACGGAAAAGTGGGCGTGCATTTTTTTTAAGGCCACCCATTTCTGAAATCCCTCATCCCCCTGGATTCGGGCACGATAAAGCTCAGCCATGCCACCGAAGGCAATGCGGTCCAGTATTTGGTATTTGCCGAATTGGGTAAAGGGTTCCATTGCCAACAACCATTCGGGGCCATCCCCGCAAGGATGCCCATTCTGATTCATGGATTTGTAAAAATATAAATATCAAAGCGTTAGGGGTTTAATCAACTCCCAATGCAAAAAACCATCAACCGGGCCGCGATCCTCGCACGGGTCGGTTGCCTCCCCAAGGCCGTGCGATCCCCCGAATACCCGTCGGTCGGCCGGAAGCCATGTTCCCCCCAATGGCCACGGGAGCCATCTAACCCGATCATTTTATGAACATATGGATGCCCGCTTGCTTGGATGGATTGGTTTACTGTCTTAGGGGAGGAGTGCGCTAAATGTGTCCGCTAACCTTGGTGAGCGGCGCATACCCTTTTCACCCGGCGGGCCAACCCGTGGCTCTCTTCCAGCCGGTGCTCGATGGTGGGCGACCGCGGGCCTGGCGGCGGGCGCCACCCGGTATTTCGATTGCGGCCCCGGGAGGTGGTCCGGCCGGCGGTACCGTGGATGGCATGCGCGGGAAACAGCTTTCCGGCAGGATGGGGAACGAGCGGCTCGCCCCCCTCGGCGGTGTGTTCCCTAAAGGAGGGGAATGCGCTCCAGGATGTCCGGGTGACGCTTTTCCAGCCAGGTCCGCAAAGATTCGGGACCCCGGAATTCAGCGCCTTCGGTGGGCATTCTATCGGAAAGCGAATCGGTTTCGTAGCGGCGGTAGGATGCCAGAAGGTCGGGTTGGTTCTTTTCCAGCCAGGATCGGATCTTGGCGTCGGTCATTTTATCCATCGGTTACCTCATCAAATCCTCAAGGCCGGCCCTGAAAAGTGTCCGCTTGGCGCCCCGCCGACAAAGGGCCGTGGTGATCGGCCATCATGTATGGGATCATTGGCGCCGGATAGAAGGCTTCAGGCCCAACACGTCTGAAATAAGTGCAAGACTGTAGGGATATTAACGGGGCCTGTCAACTTCAGCCCCCTGGGCATGGCGGCGATCGCATATCAGGTTGGCCAGGCGCACGAACTCTTCGACGGATAAGGTTTCCGCCCGCCGCTGAGGATTGATGCCCGCGCGCTTGAGCCACGCTTCCACGCGCCCATGATCGGCATTCAAAATATGGCCCGTCAGCGCGTTGCGAAGGGTTTTGCGCCGCTGGGAGAAACCGGCCTTGACCACGCGCGAAAGCAGAGCCTCGTCGTGGGCGGGATAAGGGATGCGATTCTTGAAAGTGATTTTGATGACCCGGGAATCAACCTTGGGCCGGGGAAAGAATAGTTCGGCAGGGGCATCCGCGACCCCCTCGATGTGGGCACAGTATTGCAGCATGACCGAGAGACGGCCATAATCACGCTTGCCCGGCGGCGCCATCAATCGTCGCGCCATCTCCTTTTGGAGCATGAGCAGGGCGCGCTGGATGTGAGCGCGCGAAGCGATCAATTGAACGATGACCTGGGAGGAGATGTTGTAGGGCAGATTCCCGATCACAACGGCCGGCGGACAATCGGAATCGAAATAGTCACTGAAATTGAGGGTCAAGATGTCCTGGTGCACCAGTTGCACGTTGGACAGGTGCTGAGCCGCCATTTCGGATCGTAAAAGGTCGAGCAGCTGGGGGTCCTTGTCCACCGCTATCAGCCGACAGCCTTTGCGGGCCGCCGGAATGGTAATGGCCCCCAGGCCGCATCCGATTTCCAGAACGTGGTCGCCTTCATCCAGCCCAGCGCTATCCACGATGGTTTCCGCCAGCACCTGGCTCAGCAGGAAATTTTGACCGAGATGCTTCTTGGGCCTGAGATTCAATGATTTTAATAGCGTCCGCGGCGATGTCATGAAGGGCGCAATTCCTTCCTATGGAGGAGCGACGATGCGGCTTCTCCGGGACACATCACGCGGCAGGGATCGGCCGGCAAGGCCCGGTAGAAGGATCGCTTGACTTGATTATCCGATAGGCTCTTCCATGGCAAGCCCTATCCGACCCCGAGGAAAACGAACCTGACCCAAACGGGGAGAAGTGTGCCCCATGGTTTCTTTTCTCCACCGGTCAGCGATGGCGCAAAGACCGGGGAACGGCCGGGGGCGAGCCCATCACCCCACCGGCCCCAATGCCTAAGCCACCCCGAAACCGGAAACGGCGGATCGTATCCATCGAATCGCTCCGAAGATCCCCGCGCGCTGTCCCAAACACGAAGTGACCATCTTCGTGCAATACTCGTTTGACTTATCGTACCCTGTCCGCATGCTTGACTTTGGTCGATTCGTAAGCAATCTTGCATTAGCCATTGGGCGGCTGATTCAAGACGTTAGCCCACGATGTGGGGCTCGATATGATGCCAGAAAATTCGGCGCGCGTTTTATCATCGCCATCTGGGGCGCCATCTTGACTTTACCGGATCTCATCTGTCGTCAGATGAGACCCCCGCGGAGCGCGCAGCCCTTAAAGGCTGATTCGGATTCAAAACCGTTGCGGGGGGAGCCGGTTGGCAACCGCCAGGAACCTTGGGCTGACGCAAACCAATGAACTGCACGATGCCCAACCGCACCGGGTCTGCCAGCGATTGATGTGACCCGGCCGGCGTCCGCTTTGCATACCGCGGCATAGGGAGGAAGCGCATGACGCGTAAAAAAGGAAAATCGGTCAGTTTTGACGCCATGGTCAAATTCTTCATCCAGAGTTACAACATCCCGACCAAAAAAGACATCGACAAACTCGAAGCGCGCCTGGAAAGAATCGAGCGCCTTCTTAAATCCCGGGCGGTGAGGGGGCGGCCGAATATCACCAAAGTCAAAACCGCCGGCAAGAATGTGCCGCTGACCGCCTTAGATACGGTCTTCACCATAATCAAACGCGCCCGCGATGGATCATCCTTCAAGGATATCCAGACGAAAACAGGATTTGATGACAAGAAGATCCGCAACGTCATCTTCCGCTTGCACAAGATGGGAAAAATAAAGCGCAAAAGCCGGGGGGTCTATGAGGCATCCTGAGGCCTCGCTGTTGTGCTGCCGGCACCCCGATCTGATCCGAGAGCCGATATTGGCAGCCTGAATGCCAACCACGGCGACATTTCCACCAGGACCGTGGGCATCGGCTGCTACGATCACTTCCGGACCGTTATCTTCCCCTAATAGATTCATTCCAACCAGACAGGACTGACCCCATGACGACTGCAAATAGTGATAGGCCTGCTCCTTTATTGACCGTAGGCGATAACATTCACGGATATCGGGTATCCGAAGTTCTGCCGTTGCCTCATCTGAAGGGCTATTTTTATGCCCTGCACCACCTCAATACCGGTGCCCGATACATTCACATCCAGTGCCCCGACCGGGAGAACACCTTCGGCGTGGCCCTCAAAACCGTGCCGACCGATTCCACTGGCATAGCCCATATCCTTGAACACACGGTGTTATGCGGCTCCCGCAAGTTCCCCGTCCGGGATCCTTTCTTTTCCATGCTCAGGCGAAGTCTGAGTACATTCATGAATGCTTTTACAGCTTCCGACTGGACCCTTTATCCGTTTGCCACCCAAAACCGAAAGGATTTTTACAACCTGCTGGATGTCTATCTGGATGCCGTGTTTTTCCCCAATCTGGAGCGGTTGAGCTTCAAACAGGAAGGTCACCGTCTGGCGTTTGTCGAAGATGGCGGCGGCACCCGGCGTCTGTCCATCGAGGGCGTGGTCTACAATGAAATGAAAGGGGCCATGTCTTCACCGGATCAGATCTTGAGCCGTTCCCTGCTGCATGCCCTTTACCCGGATACGACTTACCGCTTTAATTCCGGCGGAGATCCGAAGGTCATCCCGGAACTGACCGCGAAGGATCTGCGCCGCTTTCATGGGCGACATTACCACCCCAGCAATGCCTTCTTTTACAGCTATGGCAACCTTCCCCTGGACGATCACCTGGCGTTTATCGAGCAAAAGGTTCTGGGTCGCTTCGAGCGCATTGATCCGGCCACGGAAGTCATTTCCCAGCCGCGCTGGCGTGCACCCCGAGAGGCCGTCTATCATTATCCTCTGGGGCCCGGGGAAGACCCTGCCCGCAAGAGCCAAATCGGCATCGGTTGGCTTACATCCGACATCGTGGACGTCTCCGAAGTGCTCGCATTGACGCTTATCGAGCAAATTCTGCTGGGAAACGCCGCGTCCCCCCTGCGCAAAGCGCTAATGGAATCCGGGCTGGGTTCCACCCTCGCGGATGGCTCCGGATTTGATGCCGACAACCGGGACACCATGTTTTTCTGTGGATTGAAGGATGTCGCCGAAGCGGATGGACCGAAAATCATCGATGTCATCATGCAAACACTGACAACCCTTGCCGATACCGGCATCGACCCCGAACTGATTGAAAGCGCCATTCACCAGGTCGAATTTCATCGCAAAGAAATCACCAACACACCTTATCCCTACGGTCTCAAATTACTGGTCGCGATGACCGGCACCTGGATCCACGGCGGCGAGCCCCACCGCCTGCTTCTGATTGAAGACGATATCGCGGCCTTACGCCAAAAGATGGCCCAATCGCGCTTCTTTGAAGACCTTCTTCGACGCTATTTCCTGGATAATCCCCATCGCGTCATTTTTAAACTCCTCCCCGATCCGACAATGGCCGACACAATCAAGCGCGCCGAAGAAGATAAACTTCGCGATATTGAAATTAAGCTTACCCCCGGGGAGATCCGGCAGATCGAAACCGATATGCAAGCCCTCAAGCTTCTTCAGGAATCAGACGACGATGTTTCCGTGCTGCCAACCCTGGCCATTGCCGATATCCCCCCCACGATCGATCGGGTCGAAGCGGATGCCGTCCGGGATGACCGACTCCATTTGTACGCGCAGCCGACCGGGGGCATCTTTTACTTTTCTTCGGCTTTGGGAATTGCCTCGATCGATCCGCAAAATTGGCCCCTGCTGCCGCTGTTCTGCCACGCCGCCACCCGTATGGGAACATCGACTAAAGATTACGTTCAAATGGCCCGCTATCTGGATCGCTACGCGGGAGGCTTCGGACTGGCCATCCAGGCCCGCACACGGTTTGACGACGGCGGTCCCTCGCTGCCCCTGGTCACCATGGGGGGCAAATGTTTGAACCGCAACCGGGATCGGTTGTTTGCAATTGTAGATGAAATGCTCCAGGGCATACGCTTTTCCGATCTCGATCACCTGAAACGGGTCCTGATGGAATTCCGGGCCCGGCATGAAAGTGCGGTGATTCACAACGGCCATCGGCTGGCCATTTCACTGGCCAGCCGTCACATGACGCCCTCCGCCCGTTTAAACGAAATGTGGCACGGCGTGCACCAACTAAAGGCCATCAAAGCGCTGACCGAGCAGATCAAGGCGGATGATGCGGCACTGGAACAAACAAGCCGGCGCTTAACCGACATGGCCGGCTGCCTGTTTCAACGATCGAATCTGAAGTTGGCTATGATCGGAGACCAGGCGCAATTGCAATCCGGCGAAACGCGGTTTTTCGATCTGCTCGATCGTCTTCCGGACACACCCGGCCCTGCCCAGGCACCTTCCGCCACACTGCCGGACGCGCCGTCGGTCTGGGAAGGGTGGACCACCGGAACGGCGGTATCCTTCGTGGCCCAAACGCTCCGGTGCGTTCGCTACTCCCATGCGGATGCCCCGGCCCTGGCGGTCACCGCCAAACTCCTGCGATCCTTGTATCTGCATCGCGAGATTCGTGAAAAAGGTGGTGCCTACGGGGGGTTTGCGATCTACAATCCGGAAGATGGGCTTTTCTCGTTCGGCTCCTACCGCGACCCCCACATCGGAAGAACGATCGATGTCTACACGGGTGTCGCGCAATTTATCGCTTCGGGGGAATACACGCAAGACGATGTGCGTGAGGCCATTCTTCAGGTCTGCTCGGAGATCGACAAGCCCGATCCCCCCGGCCCCGCCGCCCGCAAAGCCTTTTACCGGCGATTGGTCAGCCTTGACGACGATCGGCGTCAGCAGTTTAAAGAACGCCTGTTGGCCTTGAATCGTGAGAGCGTGCGTGCCGTGGCCGAGCGTTACTTCACCCGTCTCCAGGAGCGGACCGCGACGGCCGTGATCTCCTCTGAGAAAATGCTGGAAGCAGCCAATCGGGACATGCCGGATCGGCCTCTGGCGCTGGAGGCCATTTGACAGGGAGCCCAGGGGTTGTTTCCAGCAGGGCAGAAACAGCTTTGGAAACACCCCGTTGGCGAGGGGCACAGGACGCAGGGTGATGGCGGCTAGGATGGCTTCGGCACAGAAGCCCGCGCGCGGATTCGATCCGTATGCATGTCTTCGCGCGATGCCCCCAGGGACCGTGTATAACGGCCAACTATCCGGTAGATTGACAGCAAGTCGAATGGAACCGGTTTGGTTTTCCGACCGTGGGCGGCGACCGTTTCCCGATCTCCGCGCACGATCGGTACGGTGGGGGCCTCGGTGAGACCCCTGGATTCAATATCGCTCAATGTCCCCCGAAAAAGCGGTCCTAACCCGAACATTTCACCAAAATTTGGATGCCAGCTTGCTTGGACGAATTGGTTTTCTGTCTTAAGGGAGGGTGGCGGTAATTTGTCCGCCAAGCCTTCGTGTGAAGCCAGCTTTTCGGCCACCGGTTGAACGGCACCACCGGGGGTCGTGATGAAAACAACCTGGGCCTTGACCAGCGCATCGCCCGCTCAGCGGGCCACCATCCCGGCCATCCACATGGTCAGCGGGGCGCAGAAGGTCACGATCAAAAGATCGATCAGCAGGATGAGCAGGAAAGGGCCGATGCGCCAGGCAATCGCCCCCAATCGG
>JASFFM010000137.1:0-9742 GCA_050124295.1 Desulfobacterales bacterium
TCGGCGGTGGCGTAACCGGGATTTCGGCGGCCATCGATGCCGCCAAAGCCGGCTACGACGTCACGATCGTGGAAAAGGAAAACGAACTCGGCGGCCAGGCCCTCAACTGGCGCAAACAGCTGCCCTCCAGCTATCCCTACGACAGTGTTGGCGCCCCGACGATCGCCGATACAATCAGCGAACTGGACAAGTACAGCAACATCACCGTCAAAACCAACACCAAGGTGGCCCGCCTGGCCGGGGAACCTGGAAATTTCACGGTGACCTTGAAAAAGCCGGGTGAAAAGATCGAGTTCGATGTTCCCTATCCCATCCCGGACGAGATGAAGGTCGATGAAAAGGGCAAGGAGCTCAATGCCGAACAACTGCATGAAGCTTTCCTCAAATACAACGAGGGCAAAAAGGACATTCTGCAGTTCGACCCCCATGGCGAAAAATTCGGCGCCGTGGTGCTGGCGGCCGGTTACCGACCCTACGAGCCCGCCCAAGGCGAGTTCGCCCATCTGGGCTACGGCGAAATACCGGACGTGATCACCAACGCCACCTTTGAGAAGATCGCCAAGGCCGGTAAAGTGACCCGTCCGTCGGACGGCAAAGAAGCCCAATCCGTGGTCTTTGTCCAGAGCCCGGGGCAGGGTGACGATGCCGACTTCGATTATGCTGGCGCCGTCACCAGTCTGGTAGCCCTGAAGCAGGCCACGTATGTGCGCGAGGACTACCCGGACAACGGAAAGGCCTTTGTCTTCTGCCAGCACATGCGCACCCCGGGCTTGCAGGAGAATTTCTACAAAAACATTCAGCAGGATACCGGTATTTTTCTCACCAAGGGTGAAGTGGTCAGTGTTTCCCAAAACGGTGCTGGTCTGACGGTCGAGGCCGACAACACCCTGCTGGGGGAAAAAATCCAAGTCAAGGCCGATCTGGTGGTTCTGGGCACGGGCATGGTGCCGGCCACCAAGGACGATCCAGTGGTCAACATGGCCTATCGCCAGGGGCCGGCCTTTCGCGATAATACCGTCCTCTTCAATGGCTACTGTGATTCGAACTTCATCTGCTTCCCGTATGAAACCCAACGCACCGGGATTTACGCCGCCGGTGCCGTTCGCCGCAGCATGACCACTGAGGACGCGGTGGAGGATGCCACCGGTGCGGCCCTCAAAGCCATCCAGTGCCTGGAGTCGGTCAACCGGGGTATGTCGGTTCATCCACGTTCGGGGGATTTGACTTACCCGGATTTCTTCTTCCAGCGATGCACCCAGTGCAAGCGTTGTACGGAAGAATGTCCCTTCGGGGCCCTGGACGACGATGAAAAAGGCACCCCCAAGCCCAACCCGGCTCGCTGTCGACGCTGCGGCACCTGCATGGGGGCCTGTCCCGAGCGCATCATCGGTTTTGCCGATTACAATATCGACAGCATCGGCTCCCAGGTCAAATCGGTTAACGTGCCTTCGGAAGATGACTACGAGGAGCCGCCTTTCCGCATCCTCGGGCTGGTCTGCGAGAACGATGCCTTGCCGGCCCTGGACATGCTCGCTTTGAAGGGGCTTTCCTACTCCGCCGATGTACGCCTGATCCCGGTGCGCTGCTTAGGATCGGTCAACGTGATCTGGATCAAGGACGCTCTCTCTCAGGGGATGGACGGCGTATTTCTCCTGGGCTGCAAACATGGTGACGATTATCAGTGCCATTTTGTCAAGGGTAGCGAGCTGGCCAGCATCCGCATGAAGAAGATCGGTGAGGCCCTGGCGAGCCTTGCTCTTGAAGAGGAACGTGTGGCCCAGTTTGAGATCGCTATCGACGAATACGACAAGATCCCGCAGATCATCAATGAGTTCGTCGAATCCATCGAGGAAATGGGTCCGAACCCCTTCAAGGGGTTCTAATTTTAATCCGCTGGGCGGAGGCCGCCGTAGGCGGGTTCGGCTCATCTATTCATTGCACCAATTCGTGCTGGGCAGATGCGAATCTTCCGCTTCTGCCCATCCGAACAAGGAGGTATCAATATGTCGGAAGCGACCATGCTTAATCCAGATCTTGGATTTATTAAGGACGTGCAGGCGCTGGGCGGTGCTGATCTGAAGAAATGCTACCAGTGCGCAACATGTTCCGTGGTTTGTCCCATTTCACCTGAAACCCGGCCCTATCCACGCAAGGAAATGATCGCCGCTTCCTGGGGGCTCAAAGATAAAGTCATCAGCAGTGCCGACATCTGGCTTTGCCACAATTGCGGTGACTGCAATACGCGCTGCCCGCGCGGGGCCAAGCCCGGTGATGCCCTGGCCGCCATCCGGGCCTATGCCATTTCCGAATATGCGGGCCCCAAAGCCATCGGCAAGCTGTTGCGGGAAAAAGGCCGGCTGCCGATATTGTTGGCAATACCGGCCGTTCTTTTGGTGGTTGCCGGTTTTCTCTCCAACATGGTGGGTCTCAACTGGATGAATTTCTCTCCAGCGGCTGGCGGCCATGAAATTTGGCAATCGTCCTACTACAACAACTACCTGGTGGATATCATCATGATTCCCACCTTCTTCTTTGCGGTTGGCACCTTCGCTTTGGGCCTTAAACGATTTCTTGGCGATATACATGCCAATGCCCTGGCGGAAGGCAAAACCAAGCAGGAAAAAATCGATCCGGCCGGTTTTGTGCAAGCTTTCATCAAGGTTGTGCCCACGATCTTCAAGCATGCCAAATTCAACGAGTGCACCGAGAACAGGGAGCGTTCGACCGCCCATATGATGGTGCTCTTCAGCTTCATCGGCCTTTTTATTGTCACCAACTGCTTTTTTATCGCCGAGTGGATACTGCATATAGAAGGTCCCTATTCCCAGCTCAATCCGGTCAAATGGCTGGGAAATATCTCCGGGATTGCCCTGCTCGTTGGCGGCCTGTTGCTATTGAAGGCTCGCCTGGCCAAGACCGACAGTGTGTCCAGCTATTGGGACTGGTATTTGGTGGGATTGGTGCTGGCCTTGGCCGTGACCGGCATGTTGACCCAGGTCCTGCGCCTGGGTGGGATGTATGATCTGATGGCCATCGTTTACTATCTGCATCTCATCGGCATCTGGTGTCTATTCGCCTACACGCCGTTTTCCAAACTGGCGCATCTGGTCTATCGCACCGTGGCGATGACGTATGCCGAGTACTCCGGTAGAGGTTTCTAATCTTCCGTAACATTGGATGAATTCAGAAGGGAGCCTATATACCGGGCTCCCTTCTTTTTTCGCCGCTGTCCCGGAAAGGTGTCGACCCCTTAACGCGTATATTTCACACGTTTGAGGCCTCCCGTACAAGGCTTTCAGGAGCGCCGCGGTAAACATGCGACCGCCAGCGCCTGATTGTGCCGGAAAGGATGCCTCTGGCTTGCCCGCCGGGTGAAAATGGTATGCGCTTCGTTCTGAAATGCGCTGCCCACCAAGAGTAACCGGACACATTGAACGCAACCTAGCTTTATGACAGGGAACAAATGCATCCAAGCAAGTTGGCATCAATTTAACCGACCAACGAACATGGAAGCGCATCTTTTGGTGTGACAATGGCTTTGGCATGACCCGGTCGTCCTCCAACCGAACGTTCCCAGGAAGAAAGCACACCTCAGAAGCTTTCCAAAATAGCACTCCGCCCATTTTTTTCCGGTGGTTAGCAACCCTGGCAGGCGTTGCGCGAGCGGCGGGTATCAGGCCTCCGTTCCCAAAAAAAGAGAGGATACCTCCTTGCAAGGTATCCCCTCTGGCAATCATACGATCTTATCCGGGGGCCAAATCCCGGGTCAAGTCGTTCGCGGCCGGTTAGTTACCGGTGGCCGCCTTGTGCGTTTTAATCTCGACCTTCTCGGTCAAGCCTTCATAGTATTCACGCAAAATGGCAACGACTTCGTCGCGTCCAAAGTGATCGGGCAGCTCACCGCCTTCGGAAAGCATCTTGCGCAGCATCGTGCCGGATAGCAAAACGCGGTCTTCCTTGGCATGCGGGCACGTCCGCAGGGAAGCCATGCCGTCACACTTGTAGCAGTAGAACGTCCAGTCGATTTTGAGGGGCTGGCAAAGCAGACCTTTGCCGCCTTCCGGAGTCGGAATCTTGTCGAAAATGGTTTGCGCTTCGAACATGCCATAGAAATCGCCTACACCAGCATGGTCACGACCGATAATCATTTTGGAGCAACCATAATTCTGGCGGAAGACAGCGTGCAGAAGGCCCTCGCGCGGACCGGCGTAGCGCATATCCAAAGGATAGCCGCCTTGGACCACATTCTGTTCCACAAAATAATTCTTCACCAGAGAGTCAATGCATTTGACGCGGACCTTGGCCGGAATATCGCCTGGTTTCAGGTTGCCAACCAGCGAATGGATGTAGACCCCGTCACATACTTCCACGGCAATTTTGCAGAGGTATTCGTGGGAGCGATGCATGGGGTTGCGCAACTGCAGGGCGGCGACGTCGGACCAGCCGCGATCTTCAAAAATTTTGCGGGATTCCGCCGGGCGGTGGTAAATCCCAGCATACTTGGTGGGATAATCGCCTTCACTGAGCACCTTCACCGGGCCAGCCAAGTTGACCTCTTTTTGCCCCATCACCATCTGCACGCCGGGGTGATCTTCTTCGGCGATCTTCCAGAATTCCTCCACCGTGGGCGTACCCTCGCCCATATACACTTTTTCACATTCCCATTTTTTCTCAGCTTCGCTCTGTTCCCATTTTTCGCTGACCTTCATGGTGGCCATGATTTCGTCGCCTTCGGGATCGTAGAGGGCGATTTCATCCCCTATGCCGATGGCGCCCGCATCTTCGCTGGAAACATCTAGGTTTACCGGTACCGGCCAGAAAGTGCCATCGGCCGTCAGAAAATTATCACACACCCCTTTCCAGTCTGCTTTGGTCATAAATCCGGTCAAAGGGCTGAAACCACCGTTGCCGATCATAATTAAATCACCCTTGACCCGGGGAGAAATGGTGACCTTTTTAAGACCAGCGGCTTTGGTTTTCTCCGCTTCTAGTGCGGCACCTTCCAGCAGACAGATGGTAAGGCCCTTGCCTCCATGGGGATCAATTAATTTTGCCATTTGCGCTCCTCTCTCTCTGATTGATTTTCTTTCCCTGATAAGTCGTCTAAACGACGTACGGTCGTAGATTAAAAGCTGATGATTAATAGGGAATCCATCATTTGTCAAGCAGAATGAAAACCGTCCGATCGGGTCGCTATCCCGCCAGACGTCTATGGGGGAGGCTTTGGATGCCGGGAATCAACTCGCCGGCATCGAGTGACAAGAAAAGGTCAAAAAGCCCTTGCTTCGATCTTCATTATGTATTAATCGAAAACAACAGGTTGATGATTGCTTTAATCTTACACAAGATACTGAATTTTATACTATTGTTTTGATACTTGAACGCCGTAAAGTTAAACGTTTTCGTGCTGTCGATGGTGCTTTGGTTGCGATATCGCCGGAATCGGGCCGCATTGGTCAGATTCGGAATATCAGTCTGAGCGGTTTGGCCTTTCGATATATTGCCGCAGATACCCCCGAGGCACTCGTGCAGGGAACCGTCAAGCTCCAGATTATGTTTGCCGGTGAAGGGGTCTGGTTGGATGGCGTACCGGCCAAGTGGGTGGCCGACTTTGATATCCCGCGCGGCACTTCTTTCTCCGGCCTGCCGCTTCGCCAAACCTGCCTCCAATTCATCTCCCTGACGGAAACTCAGAAAACACACCTCAAAGAATTCATTCGCCGCTACACCAGTGGCAACCATTAGCCCAGATGTTCAAGCAATTCCCCCTCACCCGTATTCGATTCGATTGCGAGCGTGATTGGGGTTGCGCTTGCGGGTCGTAAACGCTGTCCCATGATCTTAAAGGAGAGGGCCTTCTCGCATCCGATGCACATTTTCGACCCCATTGTCCCATCTCTGATCAAGGACACGCCATAACGGCCAAAATCCCACCCAAATCATCAACCCGTGATGATTTTCGCCACAGGTCGAAAACGAGAAACGCCCCCTTGACCATCGCCTTGGCTTTAAACCAAGCGCCTGCCGACTTGATGGCCTAAAGCTAAGGGGGCTGACGACCGATAAGTTCCATAACTGAGATTCTCGAGGAGGCTGTTATGGGAACCCTGTTTCTCATTATTTTTCATATCGCTGTTGTTTCTACGGTATACATTACCGCCTACCGAACAGGGCATCGCGCCTGCCAGGAAGAATCGCGACGTCAGGTGGAGGCATGCACCGCTCCACTCACAGAGATGCTCGAACAACTCAATCTGGATATTGATAAATTTCTGGATGATAAAAAAGAGCGTTGAGGGCGCCTACCGGAGAAGCAAACGCCCAGCCTTATCCGCCGGGCGTCTATCGATTCGATGGCGGAGAGAATGGGATTCGAACCCATGGTGGAGTTTTACCCCCACACTCGCTTAGCAGGCGAGCACCTTCAGCCAGCTCGGTCATCTCTCCGTAAAGCATTTCGGATGGCGGAGGGAGTAGGATTCGAACCCACGGAGGCGTTAACCTCAACGGTTTTCAAGACCGCCGCTTTCGACCACTCAGCCATCCCTCCTCGCAATGAATTCTGCTTGTTATCAAGTCGCGTGGACGCGGTCAATATTTTTTCATGGAACCGTGCGAATTCAAGTTGACATGCCATTTTTAATGTGGTTTCCAAAGGCCAAAAAGCAAGGCCCTTGCTTATGACCCCAACCGGCGACCAAATTTGACGCAGCCGGCGTAAGGAGCACCACATGAAACAAAAATTTCTCATTCAGAAAAATGACGCCGAAAAACAGCTTGTCATCAGGGAAAGCGCCGAGCTAGACAAAGAGGTCATGTCCCTCCTGTGTGAAGTCACCTTCCAAGCGGATGCGATAAAGGCCGCCATGGAGGAGGGACGCGAAGCCCTCATCGCCGCCCTGCGCACCCGTAACATGTATCCTCCCCGTATCTACGCGGAAACAATTGCCGATGCGGTTGAAAAGCTATATCAGTCCAAGGAAAGCGACACTGCGGAACTAATGTTCGACGATCTGGATCTTTTAACCCAAGAGCGGGCCGCCGCCGCCGTGCTCGACGATATTGAAGAAGAGGCCAGTGAAATTGACGAGCTCCTGGAGGATGATTTTGATGAAGGCTTCGAGGGTGATGACATCAAAAAAATCAACTCTCCGATCAAAATCGACGAGGAAACCCCCACCGATCTGGATGAGTAGCAACCGCTTTGCCCCAATGGATTCAAACAGCGTCGGAACGCCCCCGGCGACCTAAGCGGTCCAAGGCCTGGCGTTCCCAATTACGATAAGATCAGCTGGCAAAACGTGGACCTTGCATAAAAGAGGCCCCCAGGGCTTCGAATCCTGGTGTGCCAATAAATGGCCAAACCAGCGGAAACGCTTGCCAGCTGGCCCCCCTTGCTTGCGGTCATCGACAATGCTAATTGGCCGTGATTCGCCGCCTACCCTGGCGACCGTTCTTGCCGGGCCAGTCCAATCGCACGCTAGCCCGCGCTTCCCATAGAACCCCAATAGGGCAGCTTTGAACATACGTTGTCCGCTTGAGGCAATGATGCTCGAAATTGTTAGGCACCCCCGTCACCGCCATCCCCATTCGTGTACCCAAGGCCTTCATCGGACTTCGTGGATTTGGTATTGACTAAATCGACACATTCCTTTAACAATGGTCATCAGCTATGAATCCGATTTATCTCATTTTTTGGTATTGGCTAAAGTTTTCATGATCTAGGCTGTGAGCCGGCAGACGGGGACTAGAACCCTAGCTATACACGCCCTGTCTGGCCGGATTTTTATTTGCTTCGTGCTCGTTGGAAAATCAGGTTTTTAAACCGCATCAAGGAGGTGCTGATGGAAAAGGAGAAGGTTTTCTATGAACGTTTGAAATCCAAAGGAGTCTCTCGCCGAGACTTCATGAAGTTCTGTACGTTCCTGACGACAACCATGGGGCTGTCATCTTCCTTCGTGCCCAAAGTGGCCGAGGTATTTGCCGCTCCCCAACAGCGACCGCCGGTCGTCTGGTTGCACTTTGGTGAATGTACGGGATGCTCGGAATCCCTCTTGCGCTCCATGTATCCTTGGATTGACGAGCTGGTCCTGGAAGTGTTGTCGGTAGAATACCACGAAACCATTATGGCGGCGGCAGGTCATCAGGCCGAGGAGAACCTTGAGCAGGCCGTCGAAAAATATAACGGCAAATTTATCTGCGTCGTCGAAGGCGCCGTGGCCACCAAATTCAACGGTGGTTATGGCAAGGTCGCGGGAAAAAGCTTCCTCCAAATTGCCCAGGAAGTCGTTCCCAAAGCCGCGGCAACCGTTTGTATCGGATCCTGCTCGAGTTTTGGTGGCATCCCCTCGGCCGAGCCCAACCCTGGCGGATACAAGGGCGTTGGGGACGCTCTGGGCGTCCAAACCCTTAATCTTCCTGGGTGCCCGCCCAACCCGATCAATCTGGTCGGAACAATTGTCAATTACCTCCTGCTCGGCAAGCTCCCCGCCCTGGATGAAATGGGTCGCCCGGTCTTTGCTTACGGCAAAACCATCCATGACACCTGCCCGCGTCGCTCGCATTTTGAAAATGACGAATTCGTCGAGGAATTCGGTTCTGAAGAAGCCGCGCTGGGCTACTGTCTTTACAAAGTCGGCTGCCGCGGTCCGGAAACTTACAACAACTGTGCCGTGGCCAAGTTCAACGACGGCACCAGTTGGCCCGTGGAAGCAGGCCATCCCTGTATTGGGTGCAGTGAACCCAACTTTTTTGACACCATGACGCCTTTTTATGAAGAACTGTAGAATCCGAATATAAGCAAATGGGTATCAGCCCTTTTCAAGCAGGAAAGGAGATCATATGAGCAAGAGGATTGTAGTTGATCCAATCACCCGAATCGAAGGGCATCTTCGTGTCGAGGTGGAAGTTGAAGGAGGCAAAGTCGTCAATGCCTGGAGCTCCGGGCAGATGTTTCGCGGGATTGAAATGATCCTGCAGGGACGCGATCCGCGGGATGCACATCATTTTGTGGGCCGTTCATGCGGGGTCTGAACGCTTATCCATTCTCTGTCCTCGGTGAGGGCAGTCGAAAATGCGGTTGGCGTTCAGATTCCTGAAAACGCGCGCCTGCTTCGCAACCTGTTGCACGGTGCCCAATATCAGCATGACCATATCGTCCACTTCTATCATCTGCATGCCCTGGACTGGGTGGATATCGTTAGTGCGCTTTCGGCCGACCCCAAGAAAACCGCGGCACTGGCCGATAACGTCAGTGAAGCGCCCTGGGGTGGGGCCTCTTATTACAAGAGCGTTCAAGATCGGGTCCAGACCTTTGTCGACAGCGGTCAACTCGGCCCGTTCGCCAATGCCTACTGGGGTCATTCGGCCTATAAGCTGCCGCCGGAAGCCAACCTCATGGCCACGGCGCACTATATTGAAGCCTTGCGGCTGCAAGCCAAGGCCGCCCGTATGCATGCCATCTTCGGTGGTAAAAATCCCCATCCGCAATCCTTGGTCGTGGGCGGAATCACGGCCATCCGGGATTTGAGTCCCGATCGCATTGCGGAATTTCTGTATCTCACCCGTGAGACGCAGAATTTTATCAAAAAGGTCTATATTCCGGACCTGCTGGCGGTAGCGTCTTTTTACAAAGACTGGGGCGGTATTGGTGGCACCACCAACTTTCTGGCCTATGGCGAATTCCCCGAAACCAGTGCCGAACCGGAAAGCCTTTACATGCCGCGCGGCCTGATCATGAATC
>JASFFM010000138.1:0-9737 GCA_050124295.1 Desulfobacterales bacterium
CCAGGTCGGGAATCTTTATCTCAGCGGATGCGGTCAGGGAACCGGACGGGAGCTTAGCGGCCAGGTCCCGCCAGGGCGCCGAGCGGTCATCGGCCAACCAGCGGCCCTGACCCTCTAAAGACATTAGATCCGATACGATGCGCAGCTCTTCGAGCGCTATCCCTTCCGGGCGAATGGCGGCCGCCAGGTGTGCCCCAAACGGCCCCTGGGGCAGTCCGGCAGGGGTCGTGACCAGTTGCAGGTCCGTAATATCGCAGCGCAAGGTACCGCTTGGCGAGGCCAGCGTTCCTTGCAGGTCAAGTTGCGCCTGCGCTGCGGCGCTGGCCACGGGAAGGTCGGGCAGCAAACCCTTCAGGACACCCGCGTCGGCAATCTTGAGCACGGCCGCCAGCTCCAGGGGACCCGGCCGCGGCTGCCACCCGCCGTCATAGCCCAGGGGAAGCTGTCCCACGGCGGTAAATTGTTGTGCGGCACCGTCGTGCCAGTCCCATTGTCGAATGTTAATGCCGGCGTCACTGCCGGCAATATCGAACCGCCCCTGCAGCGGTCGCGGCAAATGTCTTAACGCCAGGTTTTGCAACCGCCCGGCGACGTCTATCCGGGGAGCCGATGCCGCGCCGGTCAGTTGAACCCGGGCGTCAAGCCCCTCGAAGCTCAGGACCGGGCCGCCGAGATCGGCAAGCCAGTTCCCGCTGCGAACCCCGGTCAGGTCGACGGAAAGATCCGTATGGTATCCACCCAGGTCGCCCGCGACGGCCACCCGCCCTGCGGACCCTTCCAGCACGATCGATGCGAACCGCCAGCTCCCATCGTCCGATCGTGCAATTCGGGCCGGTGCCAGCAGGCGCATCAGCGTGCCCTCCCGCCGAAAGACGAGCTCCGCCAGGTCGACTTGCAACGACGCGCCGTCTTGGGCATACCCGATCCGCCCCGCCGCCCCCAATTCACCCAGTGAAGACTGCACATCGATACGCTTGATCTCCATCCCCTCCCGGGTGGCCTGCAACCGCCCGCGTGCCGTTTCGATCTGCACCCGGCCCATGGCCGCCGCCGTCAAGGACAGGTCGCCCTCGATCCGCGGTTCCCGCAGGGTTCCTTCGATGGCGGCCTGAAGATTCAAGCCACCCTCGGCCGGCCAGTCTTCGGGCAGCCACATATCCGTGTAGGCACCGATGTTTTGGATCTGGGCGCTGATTCGGGCGCCCGCCAACTGACCGGACCTTAAGGCCATCCGACCGGACACCTGCAGGCGATCATCGCGGTTGCTCAGCTGGATGGATTCCGCCGTCAGCCAGCGTCCATCGGACCGACAAACCACGTCCAGAGCGCCGAGACCAAGACCGGCCAGGGTCAGGTCGGCCCCCTGCAGCGCCAGCGTGCCCTGGGGGGTTTGCAGCGACCCGCGGAGGGCCAGCGCGCCGCGTAATTCTCCGCCGAGCGGCGGGAGAAGCAGCAGCGCGGACATCTCTTCCAGGTCGGCCACATCAAGGGTAAGTTCGGCATCCAGATTGGCCTCGGAGGCCTTGCCCAGCAAATCGCGCAGGTCAGCCTGCAGCCGCTTCAGGTGAACGGCGCTGCCTCCGGATACCAGTCGGCCGTCCTCGACCACGAGCATCCCCTGCCGAAGGCGTCCCTTCAGGTCCAGGGCGTGCGGCGGTAAAGGACCCCCCAAGGGGACTGTATCCTGACCGAAAGCCGCCAGAAACTGAGGGATATTGTGGGCAGAAAAATCGAAACCCGCACTCAGCCCGGCCAGCAGGGCATCGATCTGCCCGTCGAAAACCGCCCCGGCAGGCAGGGACACATCCCGCAGGCGAAGCGTGGTGTCCCCTCCTTGCAGATCGGCCTGGTGAACGGTCAAGGTGCCTTCACCGGCACTGGCCCGCACGGCAATATTTTCCCAGGGCAACGCCCGCCACCGCCCCTCACCGGCCTGAAGCACGGCTTCGCCCCGCAGCGACGCCGGTTGGGCGTAAGGCAGCCGAATATCGGCCTGCAAAGCGACATTGCCGGTCACGTCCACATCGGGCAGGTCGAGAATGCGCTCGATGAGCGCGAGATCCAGGCCCTCGCCGGTGACGGTCAACTGGAGCGTTTCCTCAGTATGCCGGCCATCCACCGTGAGGTTGCCGCTTGCCGGGGGGCTTTGCGCGCTGAAGGACACGCTCGCGGGCAATCGGGACAGGTCGACCCGCCCCTCTGCGACAACAACGACCTCGTTCAACGCCAGTTGATGCACAACGAGCATACCGGTGGGTTCCAGGGCAACTTGAGCGCGGGCTTCAATCTGCCCGTCACGCAGGGGTGGCAGGTGCCAGCGCCAGTCCTGCACCGCGAAGGTGAATCGATTCGCGGCGTCACCGCTTCCGGTCAGCGATGAAATCGCGATACCATCGAAGCGGCTCCCATAGCCGTTGCCCTCTATAATCAGTCGTCCGTCCTTGAGATCGACACGGGGAAGCCTGGCCGGCAAGCCGTCCAGGCCAGCGGCGGCATCGTCCCCAGGGTGCGCCGAGGAGGGCCGTGACAGATCAAGGCGGACCACGGGGTGATCGAGCGCGATGGTCAGGCCACCCATAAACGCGTCGAGACCCTGGAGAAGACCGGCCAGGTTGTAACTTAACCGAACGCTGGGAAGCGTCATATTCAGGGGGGTGCCGGTGGGTTCAAGCGTGCTGATCTGGACGTCGGTCAATTCAAGGTCGCTGAACAACGACCCGCGGATATCCCCCAAGGCGAGGTGCCAATTCAGTTCCGATCGGCAAATCTCGATGGCCGCCGTTTTGAGATGGGGATAGATCAGGACGCCCCGCAGCAGATAGACGCCCAGCACCAGTCCCGTCGCCGCCAGGATTAGGGCGATCCCCCATCGGAGCCCACGCCGCCGCAGGTTCACCTCAGTATCCTCTCAGCCATCGACAACTCACTTGGAATCTTGGGCCAGCGCCGGGCCCGAAACCGATGCATCGACACTGCGCAGGTGCAGATCCCGCTGGGGAAAGGGAATCTCGATACCCAGTTCCCGGAAGCGCTGGTCGATATCCTGGTTGATCTCGCTCTGGACCAATCGCCGGCTGTCGAAATCGGCAATCCAGACCCGCAGCTCGAAATCCAGTGAACTGTCCCCGAACCCGAAAAAGATCACGGCCGGCTTGGGGTTGCTCAACACCAGGACATGGTCTTCGGCGCATTCCATGAGGGTCTGGATGACCAGGGCCACGTCCGAGCCGTAGGCCACCCCCACGGGGAGCTTGAGGCGCCGGCGGCGCTCGGCCAGGGTCCAGTTGGTCACCTGATTGGTGATCAGATCGGCATTGGGCACCACGATCTCGGCATTGTCGTAGGTGGCCACCACCGTGGCCCGCAGGCCGACCTGCTTGACCCGCCCTGTCTGGTTGCCGAACTCCACCGAGTCGCCCACCTTGACGGGGCGTTCGAAGAGCATGATGAGACCGCACACGAAATTGTTCACGATGGTTTGCATGCCAAACCCGATGCCGACGCCCAGGGCCCCACCGATGATGGCGATATTGGTAAAATCGAAGCCCAGCACGGACAGGGTCAGCAGGAACCCGACCAGCACCACCGTGTAGTGGACCAGCCGCGCTATGGAGATGCGTACGCCTTGCTGCATCTTGCGCGACAGAATGATCCCGTCCAGCATCAACGACTGGACGGACCAGGAAAGCAGGAAGGCCCCGTAAAGAACCACCCCGGCCGCCAGCACTAGACCAAGGGAAAAATGGCGATCCCCGATGGTCAATCCTATGGACAGGATATTCTGGACCGCGGTTTCCTTGTCGACGAATACTCTCCAGGTCCGCAGCACCGTCAGCAGCAGCCACAGGCCAACACCAATGGTGCAAAAAAGATCGGTTTTGGCAATAATCTTAGAGGTATTATTGCGAATCAGGGCAAATGTCTGGATGCGCTGACTGCGAATGACAACTTCCGCTACACCGCTTAATAATCGGAATGCCATCTGTGCCAGCACCAGTAGAATGATGGTCGAAATCGATGAAAAGAGAAGATATTGGGCGAGGAGACTGTAACCCATAATTTCGGCCAGCAGGGCAACGGTGAAGATCATAACGCAAAGGCGCAGGAACCAGATATGGGGTTGGTCCGGTTTTCCGCGCACGAAGGCCCGCCGCGCCGTTAGCATCAAAGCCATAATCGCGGCGACCGTGACAAATACCCGCATCAAGGGGTCCGGCAGGTTGATAAAACCAAAAATTTCGACCAATAACTGGATGGTCAGCAACCCTATAATCGCACGTTTCAGCCATTTTTGGCGCACGATACCGGTCAAAAGGCGTTCGGTGGCGATAAAGAGCGCAAACAACATAATGAGCCACAGCAAAACAAACGCCTCAAAAAAGTAGAGAAATGGAAACACGCCAGCAAAACAGGCGGTTGCGAGGGGATGGTTGACGAACCATTCCAGGCGCTTGGATCGCTTGAGAAGATCGGGCCGGCGCCGCAGCACACTGACCAAGGCCGCAATGAACAGGATCTGGAGCGCTAAAAGCCATCCCTTTTGAACCAGGTATTGGGCCCGCCGTAAAGAAACGGATTGGATGCCCTTCCAAACCGCTTCGATAAGGCCGCGGTTGAATTGCTCCACGAAATATATGGAGAACAGGAATGGCTGGTCAATTTCCAGGGCCTCGCCACGGATGGCCAGGATCAAGCTGTCCACACGCTGTTCCAGATCCAGAATGCGGTTCTGGGCCTGCCAGGTCTTCTGCTGGATGGACAGGATGGGTTTGAGATGTTTTTCGATCGTGCCTTGGGCATCACGAAACATGTCCTCCACCGATACAAAGGTGGGCTCGACATAGCCGTAGAGGTTGTCCCTGGACAAAGCTTCGCGCCAGTGGCCCCACTTCTGCTGCTCCAGCCGCCACTCATCGATGGCCGCTTCGATGATGCCGATATTTGCGGTAACTTGGCTGAGAATCTGCTTGATCCGGTTTTCCTCCAGTGCGATATCGACTTTGAATGCCCGCAGTTTACCGATATCCTGGTCAGGCGCGGCTTGCAACCGTGCCAGCCGCTCGGCGAGCTTGGCCACCGACTCGCGGATGGGGGCCAGATCCGCTTCCACCTGGTCGGTGGTCTGGATCTTGGCCAGCTGTCCGTTGAGCTTCTCCAACCGTTTGCCCAGTTGGGCTGCCAGCGGCACGATATTCTGCAACTCCGGCACGGGCGATTTTTGTTCCGAGGGTTGGATCTCCGCACCATCGGCTTTAGGGGGATCCGCGGCGGTAGCCGACGGTCCAAGCGCCAACACAAGGCACAACTGAACCAGGCACACGAGAAGCATACGTCTGGGGATAGGCATGGCGATACCTTTACATCATTTATGGTGTTGGGCCGCGTTGACCATCCGGTGACAACAGGGCCTGGCATAATCGCGCTAAAATCGGGCCGCAACGCTTGTGGGAAGCAGCTTCAGCACCCGTCCTAACAGCCCCCAGGGCCAGACCGGCACCGTGGATGACTTCACTCGGCGCTCGATCATGTTGGCGATCAGGGTGGCGCCCTTCTCGGCCGATACGAGAAAGGGCCGGTTCTTGAGCATGTCGTTGAGCGGCGTGTCGATATAGCCCGGGTAGAGCACGGTCACGTGGATGTTTTGGCGGTACACCTCCGCCCGCAGTGATTCCAGGTAAAGCGCGAGGCCGGCCTTGGAAGCGGCGTAGGACGAACTGCGCGGCATTCCCCGGAAGGCGGCCACCGAACAGGTCCCAACGATATGGCCATGGCCCTGTTGGAGGAAATACTGGACCGCGGCATCCACCGTGGCCATGGCCCCGACAAGGTTGGTCTCGATGGTCCGCCGGGCCTCGGCGAAGCGCCCCCGCCCCACTTTCTCCCCCCGGCTGATACCGGCATTGGCGAGCAGGATGTCCAGCCCCCCTAAATCTTCCGCGCAGGCGGAGACCACACCGGGAACCGAATCGTAAGCCACGACATCCAGCGGGTGCACCGCAATCTTGACCGAAGGATGCCTGGTGTGCAAATCGGCCCGGATGTCTTCCAGCGCTTCCACCCGCCGGGCCGTCAAGGCCAGGGCATATCCCCTTCCCGCCAGTTCACAGGCCAGCGCCCGTCCGATACCGGAGGAGGCGCCCGTGATCAAGATTTTCTTGGACATGCCTTTTTCCTGTGCGGCGCGTCGTTGCGGTTGGCCTTACGAGGCCAGATGAACCACCGGATGCCATCGAAAGGCGAAAGCCATCAGCGAATTTCAAATCGGTCATGGATAACATGATCGCCAGCGGTCTGCAATTACGATCCCCAGGACGGTTGCCCAAAACGTTCGCTATCAAGGCTTGCCGATCCTGAAGAGAAAGACCTACGCAACGACGCCCCAGCGATGCGCAACGCCGCCTAACGCCCATATCGGCCGCCTTGTTGACGCGGAACATGTCGCACCCCAACGGACGGATTCGTAAAACGGCCGAGATCAAGGCTTGCAAGTTCCGAGGAGAGAGGCGTACGCAAGTACGCCGCAGCGATGCGGAACGCCGCCTAACGCCGATATCGGCTGTTTTACGAATCCGTCCCCTAGAACATGCGGCTGGGGAGATATAGCGCCACCTGCGGAAAGGCCGTCAAAATCAGCAGACACACCAGCATGGCCAGCCAGAAGGGCCAGATGCCGCGAAAGATCTTTTCCAGGGGCACATCCGGCGCCACCCCCTTGACCACGAATACATTGACCCCCACCGGCGGACTGATCAGTCCCATCTCCAACACGATCACGACCATAACCCCGAACCAGATGGGGCTGTAACCCAGCGCCAGGACCGCTGGATACACCACCGGCAGCGTCAGCACCAGCATGGCGATCCCCTCCAGAAAGGTCCCCAGCACGATGTAAGCGGCCAGGATGATCAGCAGAATCCCCGCGGCAGCGATATCCAGACCGGTAAGCACGCCGAGCAGGGTCTCCGGAATCTCCGAAAGGGCCATGAAGGGAATAAACACGTGGGCGCCGATCAGAATCATGAAGGTCAGGGCGGTGGTGCGCAGGGTGTGCAGAATGACCGCCTGGAAACCGGCCAGGGTCAGGGACCGCCGGGCCAGAGCGACCAGGAGCGTGAGAAAGGCCCCGATGCCGGAGGCTTCCACCGGTGTCATGATCCCCCCGTAGATGCCGCCGATCGTCACCAGCACAATGACCATCAACATACCGGCCCGCCGCAGTGTCTGCCACCGCTCGGGGAAGGCCGCGCGGGGGCCGGCCGGTCCGGCGTTCGGTCGCAGACGCGTGACCATGGCCAGGGCCAGCAGAAACAGCACGGTCAGTAATATACCGGGAAAAATGCCGGCAATAAAAAGCTTCCCGATGGACTGTTCGGTCAAAAGGGCATAAATGACGAAGCCGGAAGAGGGCGGTATCAGGAAACCCAGGGTGCCGCCGGCCGCCACGCAGCCCGTGGCCAGGCTGTCATCATAGCGGAAGCGGCGCATTTCGGGCAGGGCCACGCGCCCCATGGTCACGGCCGACGCAAAAGAGGAGCCGCTAAGGGCCGCAAAACCCGCACAGCCGATGATGGTGGCCGCTGCCAGACCGCCACGATGGTGCCCGACCCAGGCGTAGGCGGCACGGTAGAGATCGCGGCTCATGCCCGAAAGACCGGCCAGATTGCCCATCAGGACGAACAGGGGGATGACGCTCAACTCGATCAGGGACGCGATCTCAAACGTTTCTGCGGCCAGGGTTGCACAGGCCGCCGAAAACCCATTGATGGCTGTAATCCCCGCAAAACCAACCACCATCATGGCCATGGCAACCGGTACACGCAAGATCAGCAACAGAAAAAAGCCACCCAGCCCTGCGATGCCGACCCATTCAGGCGTCATGTGCACGATTCATCGCAAGGCCGCCCGAGGTCGCCGGCGCGGCCCCGGAGAATGAGCAACAGTTCGGCCGCCAATACCGCGGCATAGAGCAGCATCCCGATGGCCAAAAGGATATAGAAGGGGCCGTAGGGTATCCCCAGGGCCAGGGACGCTTCTCCGAAAAGCCCGGCACTGCCGCCGCACAGCCAGAGCTGCCAGGACAGCACGCCCAGCATGGCGATGACGAGCAGGCGGGCGCCGGCCTCGCAGAAGGCGGCCAGCCGCGGCCCCAGGCCGCGGCTGAAGAATTCGATCACGACCTGCCCGCCTGTGCGGGCGCTGTAGGCCACCGAAAGAGCCACCATCACCAGGAGCATGAGCTTGCCCACATCCCGGGCGCCGTAGAGCGGGGCATTGAAAACGTAGCGCAGGGTCACATCCAACACGGTCAGGCCCATCAGCCCGAGCAGCATGCTGCCGCCTCCCCACAGGGCTGCGCAGCGCACGCTACGGTCAATCACCCGCATCAAGGCATCCGGCATCCATGGTGATGGATCAGCGTTTGAAGACCTGGTAGATGTCTCTGGCATGAATACCCTCTTTTTCGAGTTGCGCCAGATGGTCATCGATGGCGCTCCGCGCGGCGGTTTCAAAAGCAATTCGCTCCGCGGCCGGGAGCTCGATGACCGATATCCCGCTGTCGCCGCGGGCCTTCTCCAGCGCGGCGACATCCTTGCGGCTCCAGAGAATGCTGGCCTGGATGCTGAATGCAGGTCCCGTCAGCCGGTCCAGCGCGGCCTGCTGGTCCGCCGGCAGAGCCTCCCAGCTTTCTTTGTTCATGATCAGGCCAACAATGGAGGTGGGACTTGGCAGGTTCGTGGTCACATATTGCGCCGGTTCGGCCAGGTTCCAGGGCTGGTACAGGGCACTGGGCTGGATCAGGACGGCATCCACGACACCGGAATTCAGGGCATTGTAGGACTCGGTAATGGGCATGGCCACCGGCACCGCGCCCCAGGATCGAATCAGGTGCGACTCCACCGGCGAGCTGATGCGCGCCTTCATGCCCTGCAGGTCGCCTACCGCGGAAACCGGGCGGTCGCGGGTCATCAAAACGGTCGGCGACATGACCCAGATACCCAGCACTTTGACCGCGGCGTAATCGTCTTGGAGATAGGGGTCGTAGAGTTCCCACAATCGACGTGTCCCCTGCTCGGCACTGCGGGTCACTCCGGGCTGGGTGGCAATCAACGAACGGGGAAAAATGGCGGACGAATAGCTCTGGATGATAAAGGTAATATCAGCCACCCCGGTGACCGCCCGTTTGTATTGCTGAACCGGACCCTTTCCCAGCGCGCCGGAGGGATAGATCTTGATCGTCAGGGCGCCGTGCGTGGTCTGCGATACCTTTTCCGCCAGGGGTAGAAATACCTCCTGGTGCAGGGTGTGCACGGTGGGCATGAAATGGGCCAGCTTGAGCTCCGTGGCCGCCGCGGTCGGGATCCCGGCCAGGAGAAGCCCTACCCAGGCCACGATAGCCCGCGTTCCTGCGGCGAAGCCCGGTTTGCTTGTCTTCATCATATCTCCTCTGCGGTGATTAATCCGAACAGCTCATGACCATATCGATGCCCACGTGCTGGGATGCGTCGGTTCCCTGTCCTAACGCAAGGTTGCCCTAAATGGGTCCGCCAACCCCTTGTGAGGGGCGGATTTCCGAACACCGCGCAACCCCTTTGCACCCGGCGGGCAAGCCCGGGGCATCCCTGTCGGCCTTATCCGGCGCTTGCGGTGGCGGGCCTACCGCAGCGGGCCGGAAGGCCTTGTACGGGAGGCCTCAACCTTGTGACATATCCGGGTTAGCCGGAAATCGCGATGCCGCG
>JASFFM010000139.1:0-9698 GCA_050124295.1 Desulfobacterales bacterium
TCAGGTCTACACTCTTGACAAAAGCAAAAGTATTTTTGTCAAGAGTGTAGACCTGACCCCGCTTTTAAACCATCCGGCTGATCTCACCGATAAGTTTCTCCAACCGTTTGGCCGAAACCGGCACGGCGGTCTTGAGTTCCTGGGCAAAAAGAGACACCTTGTATTCCTCGATCATCCAGAAAAGTTCTTCCAGTGCCGCCCGTTTTTGATCGGAAGAGCGGATGTTAAGCTCGTCCAGCATCATCTTCAGTTGTTCCTCCCAGCGGCGACTTTCGGCCGCCTTGGACTGGTCGCGATCAAACTGAGCCAGGGCCCGCTCCGCTCGGATCGCGATGGCGCGCAGATAGCGCGCCAGGTGAGGGAATCGCACCGGTTCGTAGAGGTGGACAAACCGGGCCGGCACCAGACGTTGAATATCCTCTCGCCGAGCCGCGAGAAAATCGGCGATCGGGCCCCGGGCCCCGGCCTGGTTTTCCAAACCACAAAGGGTTTCGTGAACATCTTCGAGGGCCTGCAGTACCGGTAGCACCGCCTGCAATAATTCCTGGCCGCTGGCGATCAAACCGGCCCGCGCCTCCTCGGCCAGGGCTTCGAAAGCGGCACGTGTGCGCACATCGTGCCGCAGCCGCGTCTGCGTCACCCGTTCGAAAAGTTCTCGTTCAAAGGCTTTTGCGCCGCCCTCGAACCGAACCTGGGCGGCGGTGTCCCGGGGCAGCTTTAGCTGCCGCTTGAGATACTTCAGGTCAGCGGCCAAACGCTTTTTGAGCAGCGCCGCCACGCCGTCGCGGTGGGACCGGCGGGCCTGATCATATGATCCAAAAAGGCGTACGCCAACATCGCCACGGTTATCTTCAGCGACGCTCAGGGCCGGAAAAAGCGTATGCCGACCCGTTTGATCGTCTCCGAGATCAACCTGCTCCGGAAGGTCATCCACGGGCCAGTCCGTCAACCCGTCGCATTCCCATTGCCTGCGGGCTTTGGCCAGCAGACCCTCCTGGGGCATACCGGGGTCGAGCGTCCGAAGCATTTCCTCTTTTCGGCCCACGGCCACCTTATCCCCATCGGCATCGATAATGGCATATCTCATTTTGAGGTGCTCCGGTAGCGCGTTCTCCTGCCAAGCGTTCGCCGGAATATCCACTTCAAAGCGTTTATGGATGAAGTTTCCCAGCGCGGTGGCAAGATCGCCATTCGTGCGCGGCATTTCCCGAGCGATGGTCGCGGCCGTATCAGCCACCGGAACCAGTTGCCTGCGGTAGGCTTTGGGCAGTGATTTGAGCATGGCCGCGATTTTCTCCCGCAGCAGACCCGGTACCAGCCAATCTGCATCCGCCGGATCGATGCGATGGACACTGGCCGCCGGCACGGACACGGTGACACCGTCGTTCTCGGCCCCCGGGTCGAAGCGATAATCGGCTTTCAGTCGTGCCTCGCCGAGACGAATTTCATCGGGATAGAGCGCCAGTTCGTCCGCATCCGGTTCCGCCTGCAGCAAGTCCTGCGGCCTGAGGCGCAAAAAAGCGTCTCCGCCTTTCTTTTTGATCCGATGGGCCAGCGACCGGATATCCGCGATCATCCCCAGGCGATGGCGGTAAAACTGGTAGAGCACCTCTTCATCCACCAATAGATCGCGCCGGCGAAGCCGATTTTGCATATCGTCCACTTCTTCGATCAAGGCCTGATTGTGCGCCATGAAATCAAAGGGCCGGTGCACATCCCCACCGATCAATGCGCTGCGCACAAAAATCTCGGCCGCCGCTTCAGGATCGATCTTTCCATAAGAGACCTTCCGACCCTCGACGATCTTGAGACCGAACAAACTGACCTGCTCGTCGGCCACCACCTCGCCCCGCTTGCGGGACCAGTGGGGCTCCAGATAGGTGTAGCGGCACTGCCGGCCGGCCAGCGGTTCCAGCCAGGCGCGATCGATATTGGCAGCCATGCGGGCAAACAAACGGGATGTGAGGACCATTTCGGCCGCCACGATCCATTCGCCCCCCCGATTAAACAGGCCCGAACCCGGAAAGAGCATGCACTCCCGCCCCCGGGCCGCCCGGTAGATATTCTTTTCTTTTTTAGATGCAATATTCGCAAGAAAGCCGCTCAATACCGACCTGTGGATGGCCGTGTAGAGCGCCCCAAAAGAATCGGTTCGACTTTCGGCGGCCGCCGGTGGCGGCGTTTTGCCTTGATCGCCGGCGGACGGATTCAATCCGGCCTCTTTGACGATGGCCGCCAACTGGCGATGAATGTCACGCCATTCGCGCATGCGCCGAAAAGAGAGAAAATGATGTTTGCAGAAGTGTTTCAGGGGGCCTGCGCGCACCATTGACACGGCGTGTTCCCAGATGTTGAGCAGGGTAATGAAATCCGAGGCCGGATCCTTGAACACGGCGTGGGCCTGGTCGGCAGCCTGTTCCCTGTCCACCGGCCGTTCCCGGGGATCCTGAATGCTGAGCACGGCGGTGATTGCCAGCATGGGCGCCAGACAGCCCTGGCGTCCCGCTTCAATCAGCATCCGCGATAACCGCGGATCGATGGGCATGCGGGCCATGATCCGCCCCCGCCCGGTCAGCCGATAGCGCTCGAGCCCTTTGCGGTGGCGGCCGGCTTGATCCCTCTCGATCGCCCCCAACTCCGAGAGAAGCTTGAGGCCATCGCGAATGCTGCGCGGATCGGGGCGGTCGATAAACGGGAAGCTATCGATGTCACCAAGCTTCAGGCTGATCATGCGCAGGATGACTTCGGCCAGATTGGCCCGCAGGATTTCAGGCGGCGTAAACCGCGGCCGGCCCTGGTAATTCTCCTCCGCGTACAGTCGAATGCAAACACCGTCCGCCACCCGCCCGCAGCGCCCCAGGCGCTGGTCGGCGCTGCTGCGGGAAATATGCGTTACCGGCAGGGCCGTGGTGCGGGTGCGCGGGGAGTAGCGGGGGATGCGGGCCAGCCCGGTGTCCACCACGTAGCGGATCCCCGGGATGGTAATGGAGGTCTCGGCCACGTTGGTGGCCACGATAATCTTGCGCGCCCCGGTGCCGGCGAAGACACGCTGCTGGTCGACGGCCGATAAACGGGCATAGAGCGGCATAATTTCGGTTTTGGCATAACCGCGGCCGTTCAGCAGTTCGCAGGTTTCACGAATGTCCTGCTCGGTGGGCATGAACACCAGCACATCCCCACGGGCACTTTCGCACACCAGTTCCTCCACCGCGGATAGCGCCGCCTCGACATAGCTTGCGTCGTCTCCCTCGCTTTCGTTTTCGTCGATCGGTCGGTAGCGCACCTCGACGGGGTACATCCGCCCCGACACCTCGATGACGGGGGCATCGTCGAAGGCCCGGGCAAATTTCTCGGTGTCGATGGTGGCGGAGGTTATGATCAGCCTGAGATCGCTGCGCCGCTGAACGCGCTTTTTTAGAATCCCCAGGATGAAATCGATATTCAAGCTGCGTTCGTGGGCTTCATCCACGATCAGGGTATCATAGGCCGTGAGGGCCGGATCGCCCTGGGTTTCGGCCAGCAGGATGCCGTCCGTCATCACCTTGATAAAGCTATCCTGGTTGGTACGGTCCTGAAATCGTATTTTGTAGCCCACCGACTGCCCCAGCGGTTCGCCCAGTTCCTCGGCGATCCGCTGGGCCACCGTGGTGGCCGCAATGCGGCGGGGCTGGGTGCAGCCGATCAGGCCGCCCAGACCGCGGCCGGCCGTCAGACAGAATTTGGGCAGCTGGGTGGTCTTGCCGGAACCGGTTTCCCCGGCCACGATCACCACCGGGTGGGCTTGAATGGCCTGGGCGATCTCCGCCTGCCAGGCCGTTATGGGCAGGCTGTCGATCGGCTCCCAGGGTGGCCGCCGTGATTGCCGCCGCAAGCGGGTGGCCGCCGAATATTCCAGACGCCGGATCATACCGGACATCCGCTTTTCCAGATGTTTGACCTTGCGGCGTTTGCGGATCTGATAGCGGATGTGACCGATTTCCCGACGCACATGGTAGCGATCGTAAACCATGGCACTCGGCAGCATGGCCTCCAATCGGCGAAGCCGGGACCCCATGGATGCCCCGCCGTGATCCTTTTTCCCGCTGGATGAATCCTCGATGCTCATTGCCACCTAATTCGATTGAATCCTGAAACATATTGATGGTATATAAAAAATATTGCACCCACATCTGGTCTCGCCAGCCCTATAGCGGGTTGCACCATCGGTTTCAAGGGCTTTGTACGTAAGCGGGCATCTGAGCGAACAGGAGGTTTCCATGGATTTTCTCGTCATCGGAGGCGATGCCGCCGGCATGAGTGCCGCCAGCCGGGCCAAACGCAACCAACCGGATCTCAAGGTGACGGTCCTCGAAAAAACCGCCGACGTCTCCTACAGCGCCTGCGGCATGCCTTACAATATCGCCGATCCCGACCGTTCGATCGAGGATCTTGTGGTCCGCCGCGCCGAGGTCTTTCGCAACAAGCAGGGCATCGATTTGCAGACCGGGGTCACAGCGACGGCGATCGACCCGGCGGAAAAGATCGTCAGCACCCGCAACGCCGACGGCCGGACGCGCACTTACCCCTACGATCATCTTTTGATCGCCACCGGGGCCACACCGATCACACCGCCCATCCCGGGGATTGATCTTCCCGGGGTCATGGTGCTCAAAAACCTGGCCCACGGTCGCGCCATGAAACAATACATCGACCAGTGGGACGTGCAGAAAACCGTGATCATGGGCATGGGCTACATTGCCCTCGAAATGTGCGAGGCCTTGCGTGAACGCGGCATTGCCGTCGACATGGTCAAGCCCCGGGCGACATTTCTACCCTGGATGGAAGAACGCCTGGCCGAAAAGGTACGCTCCGAGGTGGAAGCAAAAGGGGTGGGGGTTTATCCCGGTCAGGCCGTCGAGAAGATCGCCAAGACCAACGGCCGGCTCGCCGTGGTCTGCCCGGAATACACGGCGGAAGCGGATCTGGTGCTGGTGGCGACCGGCATCACCCCGGTCAGCGATTTGGCCGCCGCTGCCGGGCTGCAGACGTCCATCGGTGGTGCCATCGCCGTGGATGCCCGCCAACGCACATCGGAAAAAAGCATTTATGCCGCCGGCGACTGCGCCGACGCCTTTCACGTGGTCACCGGCCAACGCACCTGGATTCCCCTGGCCCTGAGGGCCAATCGCGCCGGCTGGGCGGTGGCCGACAATGTCTGCGGTATCGACCGCCGTCTGACCGGGATAGTGGGCTCCGCCGTCTTCAAAGTCTTCGACCTTCAGGTGGCCCGCACCGGATTGAATGAAGCCGAGGCCCGGGAAGCCGGCCTGGAACCGGCAGCGGTGGTCATCAAATCCCGCACCCGGGCCCATGCCCATCCCGGGGCCTCCGACATCTGGGTCTATATGGTCGGCGATCAGGGATCGGGACGCCTGTTGGGGGTTCAGATGATTGGGCACGACGGGGTTGCGCACCGTTTGCACGCCCCGGCCGTGGCCCTTCACGGTCACATGTCGGTGGAGCAGTTCAGCCAGATGGATCTGGCTTACGCCCCCCCCTTCGGGCCCACTTGGGATCCGATGCTGACCGCGGCCAACCAGCTGCTGAAGAAGCTTTAGCGCGAACAATCCCTGAAAATAGTGATGCCCCCTGGCTGGAGGCAATGGTTCCTGTCCTAACGGCTGGTTGCGCTAAATGGATCCGGTAACCCTTGGTGAGGGGCGCATTTCAGAACGCAGGGCATACCCCTTTCACCCGGGTGGGAAAGCCCGCGGCATCCCTTTGCGCTGTCACCAGGCGCTTGCGGTGGCATGCCTGCCGCGGCCCTTAGCAAGGCCCTGTACGGAAGGTCTCCAACGTGTGAGCTATCAGGGTTAGGCGGAAACCAGGAGCGTCGCTCACATTGCGGATTGGCTTCCCGCGGAATGATTCAGGCCCCCTATTCCAGGAGCATCATCTAAGGGTAAGATGGTTATCGTTGCCCATCGCACCGGTCCTGAAGGGTCGATCGGGAGAGGCTTTGAGCCGCCCGCCGCGATCCTGACCACGGGTCCGCCATGGGCTCCATTTGATCGTACAACAAGGAATTCCGGATCAAGCCCAGCAAGACGTGTGGGGAAGCTTTTGCGGCCCGAAGCACACCGCGCACCCCAAAAGAATCACCCATCCTGAATCGGCAGCTCACGCCGTTTCGCTGCAGCGCGTCAAAACCATTTGCGACGCTTGAAATAGACCAGCATACCGGCGGTGATGACCCCGAAAAGGCCCCAGATCGCCAAATAGCCCCAGCGCCACTTCAGCTCCGGCATAACCTCGAAATTCATGCCGTAGATGCCGGCCACAAAGGTGATCGGAATAAAAATCGTGGCAATGATGGTAAGCACCTTCATGACCTCGTTCATGCGCTGGCCGGTCATGGAAATATACAGATCCTGCAGGCTGGAAAGCACCTCGCGCAGGGAATCGATCACTTCGAGTCCCTGGAGCAGGTGGTCGTAAACATCCGCAAAGAAAACCCGGTTTTTCTCCTGCACATGCGGATGGTCGGTTTTGTTACAGCGGCTGAGCGTTTCGCGCAGGGGCCAGACCTGTTTGCGCAGATAGATCATCTCCTGTTTGAGTTGAAAAATCGCCGTGAGGGGGTCAACCCCCCCGTCTTCATGGAGCTGCGCCTCGAGGGCTTCGATTTTTTCACCCAGATGTTCGAGAACCACAAAATAGTGATCAACGATACAGTCGATCAAGGCATACGCCAGGTAGTCGCTGCCGCCCCGGCGAATCCGGCCCCTTCCCTTGCGGATACGCTCGCGGACGGTATCGAAGACATCGCCCTCGGCCTCCTGGAAGGAAATTAAAAAGTTACTGCCCAGCACCAGGCTGACCTGCTCGGCGCCGACGCGCCCGTGGTCCTCGTCATACGACAACATTTTCAAGACCAGGTAAATGTATTCGTCGAATTCTTCGATCTTGGGGCGCTGGCTTGTGTTGACCGTATCTTCCAGCGTCAGGGGATGGACGAGGAAATGCTGGCCCAGTTTCTCGATCACCGCCATGTCATGCACCCCGTCGATATTGATCCAGGAGACGGTGGGCGCGTCCCGGAGGGGGAAGACCGTTTCCACGTCTTCCGGGGTTTGCTCGACAAAACGGTCTCCTTCGTAATCCATCACCGTGATGCGCGTATGCTGCTGCTTCTGCTCACCGATGTGGACCAGGCTGCCGGGCGGCATCCCGGTCTTCTTCGATGTCCTCTTGATGAAACGCGGCATGTCGACATCCTCCTTCGCTCGAATCTTTAGCGGAATCTAAATGCCCCTGGCGGCGTCCTCCGGTGGTGCATCCGGGGCCCCGGTGAGCATCATTTTCAGAATTCGTTTGTCGTCACCGGCCGCATACACGGTCTGGCTGGGAAACGCGAAATCGATCCCCGCCTCCCGGAATTGACCGAGAATCTCCAGACAGATCCGTTGAATGAAGACTTGAAAAGCCCAGTAATCGGCCGGGTGATACCACAGGAGCGCCATGATATTGAGGCTCCAGTCGTTGAAGCCGTTGAAAAAGACCCGGGGCGGGTAGTCGGGATGCAGACCCTCGTGATCCGCCAGAATGGTTTCCAGAATGCCGACGGCCTCCTTCACCTTTTCGGGCGGGGTGTCGTAGGTGATGCCGATGTTGGTCAGCCAGCGGATGTGGGGACGCTTGCCGATATTCTCCACCGTGGAGTTGACCAGTTTCTCGTTAGGGATCGTCACCAGGTGACCGGTCAGGGTGCGGATGCGTGAGCTGCGAAACCCGACGCTCTCCACCACCCCGTCGTAGCTGTCGATGACGATGCGCTCGCCCACCTGGAAGGGCTTGTCGAACAGGATGGTGAGCGTGCCGAAGAAATTGGCGATGGAATCCTTGGCCGCCAGCGCCACGGCCAGGCCGCCGATGCCCAGCGAGGCCAGCAGCGGGCCGATCTCGATGCCGGTCAGGTTTTTGATGATCACCATTCCGCCCACGATAAGGATGAAAACCCGCAGGGATTTGCCCACCAGGGGAACGATGATCTCATCGATATCGCTGCTCGTGGAGAGCGCCCAGCGCTTCAGGCGGGCATCCAGCAGCTGGACCAAATTGAAGAGAAACCAGACGATCGCCACCGTACCGGCGATTTCGGCGGTTCGTTGCGCCACGGCATGCACCAAGTTGGCGCCGTCCGCGGTCTGGAAATGCGGGAAAAGAGGCGTGAGCGCGGCATAGATGCCGTAGATCCAAATAAAAAGCGACAGCGGGCGGGCCGCCGCCTGCAGTAACATCCGCAGCCAGGAGATCACCCCCTCCTGATGGGGAATGGTTTTGATCTTGCCATCGATGAACGCGCGCAGCACCCGCTCCAGCAAAAGAACACCGAACACGACCGCCAGACACAGGAGCAGCTTGAACCAGCGAATGCCGAAAAACACCTCGGTGGTCACCCAGCGGCCAACTTTGGCCGCAGCCGAATCACCGATCTTTTCGATCTTTTTGCCGATGGTCTCGCCGGCCCGGTCGAGGCGATTGTTATCGATATCATAGGGCAGTTGCTTGTCCAGTGCGGTGTTTTCGGTCTCCGCCCCAAGGTCCGCATCGCCCGGTTGGAGGGCATCGGCCGCGTGCGCAAGCACAGGGCCCCATAGAAACAGGACCATCAATCCGGCGATAAACTTCCTGACGATCATTTTCCCTCCTCCTGCTTGACGCCCCTGCCGCAGTCTGCCCGGCACTCAACAAACGGTCCTATTTTTGCGCCTCGTCAGCGGGAGCAACCAACCCCGCCTGCCCGGCTTCCTTCTGGGTCTGCTCCAGCTTTGCTTCCAGCTTGAGTGCCCGGCGCCGACTCTTTTCAGCCTCCCGTTGGGCACGCGCGATATCGTGTTCCAAAGATTTCTTGGCCCGAAGGTCGATGAAACCGGTTTCGGCATTCAGCATATCCGCCAGACGGTCCTGGCTGCGGGCAGCGGCTTCGGCCGTTTGAAGGGCATCCTCGCGCGCTTGGTCCAGTCTTTGGTGAAGTTTATCCAATGCATCACGCATGCTGGCCAATTCGGCGGCGCGTCCCTCCTCGGGCTCCGCCTCCAGATCTAAATCGCGCGCGGCCGCGACCATCAAGGTGGTGGGAAGTTGGTTCAATAGATCTTCCGCCGGCCCCTCCCACTCCAACTGAATTAGATTGTCCCGAAATCGGAAAGGAAGAAAAAGCAGCGTTGTATCGGCTGTCTGCTGAAGCAGCTCGTCCAGGTCACCCTGGGACAGAATTGCCGGCTCACCTTTGATCCGGTAGGTCTCCAACACGTCGGCCAGTTGTTGGCGGTCCTCCGCCTGCGTACCGGGAAAGGCCTTGTCCGGGGCCAGCAACCGTATCTGAGCCCGGGACCAGTCGTCATGGCGCGTGACCAGATAGGCCAGCAGCAGCATCAGGCGTCCGGTGGCATCGTCGCGCCACCAAACATCGATACGCGGTGAACCCTCGGCCAGTTGCTCGAGGCCCGGCCACTTGGCGTCATCCGTCGCCAGGACGACGGTATGGCAGCCCTGGCGAAAAGCCTCACGCAAATGACGCCCGAAAAGGATTTCCTGGAAGCCCTGCCCCTCATGAAGGCTGGTTCCTTTCCAGTTCGCCAGGACCGTATTCACCTTCAAGGGGCCGATACCGGCCGTCTGCGCTAAATGGTGCACCCCGGTTTCAACATCCTCCG
>JASFFM010000140.1:0-9624 GCA_050124295.1 Desulfobacterales bacterium
CTTTTGGGCGACAAAGCCACCGTTATCGACGGCCCCAACACCATTCGCGGCTCCAAAATCACCCTTTACAGGGCCAAGGGCCGTATTACAGTTGAGGGTAGTCGTGATGGACAGGGCAAGGGACGCGTAGAGGTGCTCGTATTTCCGGACGGCAAGGGGGCTGACTAACAGGCCTTATCAGCTGAGCAGCGGACAATCGCCGTCCCTAATCACGACGCATATGACCCTATGGCCATACTGGCAATTGAAAACTTAGAAAAAAACTACGGTGGACGAAAAGTCGTTAACGATGTAAGTATGTCTGTAGAGAGTGGTGTCGTGGTGGGGCTCTTGGGCCCCAACGGGGCCGGAAAAACGACCACTTTTTATTTGACGATCGGAATGGTGACACCGGATGCCGGTGTGGTGCGTATTGACGAGAAGGAGGTTACCGCGGATCCCATGTATATCCGGGCCCGTAAAGGCATTGGATACCTCCCTCAGGAAACGTCGGTCTTTCGCAAATTAAGCGTTCGGGATAATTTGATGGCGATTCTCGAAACCCTGCCGCTGCATCGGGACGAAATGAGCCAACGGTCGGATTCGCTTTTGGATGAGCTCGGTATTTTACATTTAGCCAAACAGAAGGCGGCGGTGCTTTCGGGGGGTGAAAAACGCCGGCTGGAAATCGCACGCACCCTGGCCACCGACCCGGCATTTATTCTGCTGGACGAGCCTTTTGCCGGTGTCGATCCGCTGGCCGTGATCGATATCAAAAACATTGTCAGGCATTTACGTGACCGAGGCATTGGGGTGCTGATATCGGACCACAACGTCCGTGAGACCTTGGAAGTTTGCGATCAAGCGTATATACTAAATGATGGCCGGGTCATCGAATCCGGCCCGCCGGAGAAAATTATCGCCAGCAAAACTGCCCGTAAAATCTATTTAGGGGACGAATTCCACTTATAACATGGCACTCGAACTCAGACAGCAGCTGAAACTCACTCAGCAACTCATCATGACGCCGCAGCTCCAGATGGCGATCAAGCTTCTGCAATTATCACGTTTGGAGCTTCTGGAAACCATCAATCAAGAGCTCGAAGAAAATCCCGCCCTGGAGGAGGTTCAGGAAACGCTCCCCGAGGAGCGCACCGAAGAGCCCGCGGCGGAAATTAAAGATGGCGCGGAACCGGAAGCAAAAGAAGTCACCGTCGAAGAAAAGTTGACCGAAGATATCGATTGGAGCAACTATCTGGACGAATACAATTCGGTTGGTCGCACCAGCTTTGAGTCTGAAAACCGTGATGCACCACGTTACGAAGCCTTCATATCCAAAAAAGAATCCCTTTTTGACCACCTGGTCTGGCAACTGGCAATGAGCCTGCCAAAAGACGAGGATCGCCAAATCGGCAGCTTGATCCTGGGCAATTTAAACAAGGACGGTTATCTGGACGTTTCCGTGGAAAACATAGCGGCCACCGGCGGCGTTGCGGTCGATTATGTCGAAAACCTGCTTGAACTGATACAGACCTTTGATCCAATTGGCGTTGCCGCCAGGGACCTTGGCGAGTGTCTACTGATTCAGGCGCGCCACATCGGCGTGGACACGCCCCTCGTCGTCGAGATCGTCAACAACCACCTCAATCATCTGGAAAACAAAAACTACAAAGCGATCAGCCGGGCCCTCAAAGTGAAATACGACGATGTGCTCGCCGCCGTTAATATCATTCGCAGTCTCGAGCCGCGGCCCGGACGGCAGTTCGGTGACGAAACCCCCCAGTACATCATCCCCGATATCTATGTCTACAAGGTCGACAACGATTTCGTTATTCTCCTTAACGACGATGGCATGCCGAAGCTAAGGGTCAATTCACTCTATAAAAAATCTCTTTCCAAGGGCGAAAAACTGCCCGGTGATGCCGAAAGTTTCATTCAGGATAAGATGCGCTCTGCCGCTTGGCTCATCAAAAGTATTCACCAGCGCCAGAAGACGATCTACAAAGTCATGGACAGCATTCTCCGATTCCAAAGGCCTTTTTTCGATAAGGGGATTGCCCATCTAAAGCCCATGGTGCTGAGAGATGTCGCCCAGGACATCGAAATGCACGAATCCACCATTTCCAGGGTCACGACCAATAAATATTGTTATACCCCACAAGGATTGTTTGAACTGAAGTATTTTTTCAACAGTTCAATCAGGAGAAGTCACGGTGGTGAAATCGCATCGGCAAGCGTGCAGCAAAAAATCAAGGATATCATCGCCAACGAAAACCCCCGCAAGCCCTACAGTGACGATAAGATCGCCAAATTACTGAAGGAGGCCAATATCAACATCGCGCGCCGGACGGTGGCCAAGTACCGTGAAATTCTTGGTGTCCTGCCTTCCAACAAACGCAAACAGATATAAGGAGGATATCTATGCAAACTTCCGTTACGTTCAAAAATATCGACTCCTCCGATCATCTCAAAAGCTACGTGATGGATAAACTCGATCGCTTCGACCGGCTGCTCGACAACCCGGGCGAGGCCAGTGTCGTTCTCAAAGTAGAAAAATTCCGGCATATCGCCGAAATCAGCGTTGCCGGAGATCGCCTTAACATCAATGGCAAAGAAGAAACCGAAGACATGTACTCTGCCATTGACATGGTGCTGGACAAACTCGAAAAACAGATTAAAAAAGGCAAAGATAAGGTACGCGAGCGGCGCTCCAAGGCGCGTGCAAAAGCCAAACTGGAAGCGATGCCACCCGTTTACGACGAAGACAATGCCCAACAGGTCAAAGTGACCCATATCGAATATAAACCGATGGATGTGGATGAAGCCGTCCTGCAGATGGGTTTGACGACCGAAAGTTTCCTTGTTTTCACCAACGCCCATACAGACCAGATCAATGTCCTTTATCGCCGCAATGACGGTGACCTCGGGCTGATTCAGCCCCAGGTATAGCATCGGCGCAAATCAACCGTGCGACCGACATGAGTTGCAGGCCCGGCTTTCAGTTCCCGTGCGCTGCAAGGTACCTCGTTTTTAGGGCATAGCCGACATTGCCATGAAAATTCTTGACGTCCTTAGCCACGCAGCGATCTGTGCCGATCTCAAAGCACAAGATAAAAAAGGTGTCCTGGAAGAGTTATCCGCGACCGTGGCCCAAAACACCGGTGTCGACCGTGACGAGCTCGTCCGCGTTTTGATGGAAAGAGAACGGCTGGGCAGCACGGGCATCGGTGGCGGAATCGGCATTCCGCACGGCAAGTTGAAGGCCTTGCAAACGCTTGTGCTTGGATTTGGATTGAGCCGCGCCGGCGTCGATTTCGAATCCATCGATGGCAAACCGACGCACATTTTCTTCCTCCTGTTGACACCTGAAAACTCGACCGGCTTGCACCTGAAAGTTTTGGCCCGCATTTCCCGCATTCTGAAAAATGATCCTTTCAAAGAAAAACTGATGGCGGCGACATCCACTGAAGAAATTTACGCCGCGATCCAAGAAGAGGATGAAGAATTCTAACCCTCCTGCCATTCAATTAACGTGACTGGAAAACATATTTTCATTATTACCGGCCTTTCGGGGTCGGGTAAGAGCACGGCCATCGACGTGATGGAAGACGCCGGTTTCTACTGTGTCGACAACATGCCCGTTTCCCTGTTGCCAAAGTTCCTGGAACTTCCCTTGCAGCACAATGCCGATATCGCTGGCCTGGCCTTCGTCATGGACGCCCGGGAAAAAAGTTTCATCACACAACATGCCGGCGTATTCGCGGCCCTCAAAGCCGATGGTCACCGCCTCGAAATCATTTTTCTGGAGGCGGACGAGCAGGATCTGTTGCAGCGATACAGTCAGACCCGCCGCTACCATCCCCTGGGGCGCGACAAGAATCTCGTTGAAAGCATTCAGCGGGAAAAAAGAGATCTGACGAAACTGCGCACCTCGGCCGATCAGATCATCAACACCTCCGGGCTGACGGTTCATGATCTGAAACAGGTCATTCGCACCCTGATCCGGCATCAAAACGTCACCCACATGCAGATTCAAATCCTGTCGTTTGGATTCAAATATGGCGCGCCCCATAATGCGGATCTGGTGATGGATGTGCGCTTCCTGGCCAATCCCTATTTCCACCCCGAATTGAAACCTTTGGATGGCGAGTCCACGCGGGTGCGCGATTTCGTGATGGCCGATCCGAACAGCGGGCCTTTCCTGGAAAAATATCTCGGTCTGCTGGACGACCTCATTCCGCTCTATGAAAAGGAAGGTAAAGCCTACCTGACCATCGCCATCGGCTGCACGGGCGGCCACCACCGATCCGTGGCCATTGCCCGCGCCGTATTCGAGCATATTCGCCGCCAGGGCGCCGAGGTCCAAATCGCCCATCGCGATATCCAACGCCAGGCGGCCGAATCCTCTTTCCCGGACCGGGAAACACATTAAAGCCCGCATGGTGAGCAAAGCCTGGCCGTCTTCGGTTGCTCCAGTCCCAGGGGACCACAAGCGCCGCTCGGATTTCGCGGGTAAGGTTGTAAGATCCGTTTTGCGTATTATTATAATAGGTTTTTAAACTATTTTCATTTAGGTCATGTTTAAATCCTCGGAAGCGGTCGGGGGCATGGTTTACCGTACGCAAAAACTATCGCCTAGGCCATCAGATGGGATCATTCTGAATAGGTATGATCGTCACTTTCAGTTAAGGTACCCGGCCTGCATTGTCCCGTGTGGCCCACACAGCCAAAGGGCGCGCGGCGGGGTTTTGACCGGGGTCGGGAACGCACTTTCCCGAGACACATCACCGTAGCATAACGAAACATTATGAACTCAGGGACATCATGATAGGAATCGTCATTGTTACCCACAGCCAACTTGGTGATGCGCTGATCGAAGCGGCCGAATTCATTCTGGGCTCCAAGCCCGAGGCGACGGTTGCCGTATCGGTCGACCTCAAAGAAAGCGCCGAAAAACTCAGGCATAAAATCGATGCCGCCATCAAGAAGGTGCGCCAGCCCGAAGGCGTGCTTGTTCTCACCGACATGTTCGGCGGCACGCCGTCCAACCTGAGTTATTCCTTTCTTGAGGAAGGCAGAACGGAAGTTATCTCCGGCGTCAATCTGCCCATATTGATCAAGGCCGCCAGCGCCCGCCAGGAAAAGCCCCTTGGTGATCTGGCCGTCTTTTTGGAGGCCTTCGGTAAACGCAGCATTTCACTGGCCAGCGGCATTCTCAAGGGCAATAAACGCGGCCACTAACCGAAACCGCGTTCTTTCAGCCGGCGCCGGTCGACGATTCAGCAACAAAATTCCGCGGATTGAGATCGCATCATGGCCAGGGCCATGGGGAGACTGGGCAATGATGGATGAACGCGCCTGCCCAGAGCTCTCCGGTAGGTAGCCCAAAAAGCCCCGGCAGGGCCGCTTCGCCGACCGTGGTTGGCTATTTTTCAACCGCGTGCTTACCGTTAAGAGGCACACCATGAAACTCGGGGTCGATTCGTCGTGGCGCGATCGCTCGGCGGGCAGATGGCTTTATAGCAGCGCCCTTAACGAGGCCGAGCGACGCGGCACCATGACGGCCCTGCTGGCGGTAAAGCCCCGCAACAAGGCGGCCATCCGCTTACAGGAAGACGCCGGCCTCCAGGGCAGGGGAAAGCGGCCCAACCCGAACATTTCATGCCAATATGGATGCCAACCTGGTTAGATGAATTGGTTCCCTGTCTTGATGGAAGGTTGTGGCAAATGTGTCCGCTAACCCTTTGTGACCCGAGCCTTTCAGAACGCAGCGCAACCCCTTTTCACCCGGCGGGCAAGCCCGCAACATCCCTTTGCGGCGTGATCCGGTGCTGGCGCTCGCATGCCTCCCGCGGCGCGCCGGAAGGCCTTGTACGGGCGGCCTCAAACGTGTGAAAAATCCATGCTAACGATTATCCACATACCGGGGATGATGCCCTGGTCATGACCAAGCGTCACAAGGAGGAATTATGAGCATCAAACTGGCAATCAACGGTTTCGGCCGTATCGGCCGTGTCGTCTTCAGGGCAACCCTCGATCATCCCGATATCGAGGTGGTGGCCATCAACGACCTCACCGATCCGGCCACCATGGCACATCTGCTGTCCTATGATTCCGTTCACGG
This sequence comes from Desulfobacterales bacterium, assembly GCA_050124295.1. Lineage (GTDB taxonomy): Bacteria > Desulfobacterota > Desulfobacteria > Desulfobacterales > UBA5852 > JABZFP01. The sequence goes on from JASFFM010000140.1 coordinate 6,104, forward strand.
AAAGCTTAAGGCGACCGTTGCCCATAGTGAAAACGAGATCACTGTGGACGGGCGCTCCATTGCCGTCACCGCCATCAAGGATCCGGCCCAGCTGCCATGGAAAAAGCATGCTGTCGATATTGTGGCCGAGTGCACGGGCCTGTTTCGCGACCGAGACAATGCCGCCAAACACCTCAGTGCAGGCGCCCGCAAGGTGATCATTTCGGCGCCTGCCACGGACCCCGACATCACCATCGTGATGGGGGTCAATTCGAGCCAGTACGATCCCAAACAGCATCACATCATCTCCAATGCGTCCTGCACCACCAATTGCCTTGCGCCGGTAGCCAAAGTGCTGATGCAAAACTTCGGTATCCGCAGCGGATTGATGACCACGATTCACTCCTACACAGGGGATCAACGCCTGCTGGACTTCCCCCATAAGGATCTGCGACGCGCCCGGGCAGCCGCCCTTTCGATGATCCCCACCACCACCGGGGCGGCCCGCGCAGTGGCCCTGGTCATTCCCGAACTGGCCGGTAAACTCAACGGCCTGGCCATTCGCGTGCCCACGCCCAATGTTTCCATCGTGGATCTCGTGGTGACGGTCGAAAAGGCCGGCATCACCGTGCCCGACATCAACGAAGCTCTCAAAGCCGCCGCCGATACCACCCTCTCCGGGATCATGGGCTATACGGAAACACCTCTGGTCTCTGGCGATTACAACGGCTGCGCCCTGTCTTCGATCGTCGATGCGCCGACCACCTATGTCATGGACAAAATGGTAAAAGTGCTCGCATGGTATGACAACGAAAGTGGCTACTCCCACCGTATGATTGATCTGGCGGCCATGGTGGGCGCCCAGTTGTAAGCAAAAGCATACCGCACGCAACATGCGCATTCGGCCCCATTTGTGGGGCCCCAAGGAGGATAGATCGATGCCCACGCGCAAGCCCCTGATTGCCGGAAACTGGAAAATGTTCAAGACCGGCCCCGAGGCCGAAACGACCGCCGCACGCCTGGCGGAGCTGGTGGGAGACCATCCGGCCGTCGATATCATGATCGCCCCGCCGTTTACCGCACTTGCCCTGGTGGCCCGCATGATCCCATCTTCACCGATTGCCTTGGGCGCCCAGAACCTCTATTGGGAAGCGGAGGGCGCCTTTACCGGTGAGATCTCGCCGGGTATGCTCAAAGCGGCCGGCTGCACGTATGTCATTATCGGCCATTCCGAAAGACGCCAGTACTTTGGCGAGAGCGACGCGGGGGTCAACCGCAAAACCAAAGCCGCGCTCCAAATGGATCTAAAACCCGTTGTCTGTATTGGTGAAACCGAATCCCAACGCGAGGCCGAAGAGACGTTTTCAGTTCTTGACAAACAGCTTGGTTTAGGGTTAGAAGGTTTGTCTTTGCGCGGCCCGGCTGATTTGGTGGTCGCCTACGAGCCGGTCTGGGCCATCGGTACGGGTAAGACCGCCAGCCGCGATCAGGCCCAAGAAGTGCACGAATTTCTCCGCCAAAAGCTGGAGAAGATCTTGGGGCCGGACATGGCCCGGGGCATCCGGATTCTCTACGGCGGCAGTGTCAAGCCCGATAACATTGCCTCCCTGATGGCCATGCCGGACATCGACGGCGCGCTGGTCGGCGGGGCGAGTTTAAAACCCGAAATTTTTGCTGAAATCATTCGTTTCAGCGCCTAAACGATCGAAATATGCCATGTCAATTATTGTTATCGTCATTCATATTATCGTCTGTATCGCGCTGATCTTGATCGTTCTGTTGCAGACCGGCAAGGGTGCCGATATGGGGGCCGCTTTCGGCGGCGGATCCAGCCAGACGCTCTTCGGCAGCACAGGCGCCAGCACCTTCCTCAGCAAAGCAACGACCTTTGCCGCTGTCGTCTTCATGCTGACCTCCCTCACGCTGGCCTACATGTCCGGCAACCAGACGGCCAGCACCATCATGGAAGACGCCCCGATCCCGGTGGAGCAACCGGCTACGACGCCGGCCCCGGCCGAAGCTGACAGCCAGGGCGCGGATCAGCCTGCCGCCCCGGCGGACAGTAACTAGCCAGGGCCGCACCGCTTACGTGCCGAAGTGGTGGAATTTGGTAGACACGCTATCTTGAGGGGGTAGTGGGCTACGCCCGTGCCGGTTCAAGTCCGGCCTTCGGCACCATCGAATTTATAATAGTATTAAGGGGTTGTGAATTAATCACAACCCCTTAATTGTTGTCGACCTTCTTCGCTTCTCTCAATATCTCATTGATATCCATTATAAATTTATCCTTGCAGACAGATTTTTTTCTTTGCTGGCCATCTTCGGCACCAACATTCGACTTCTAATCAAATTTAAATATCATATCAAATAGTTAAGATCATTACCCTTGATGCGGTTTCTGAGTGACCGATCAAAATGCACCCTTCTTTATGCTGTCCAAATATCGTCGCTATCATAGATAGTTATGGGTTTGAATCAAACTGATAACTTTGGCTTGACTATATGTCATATATGACATATTTTGCCCTTAAAATGAGTTCATCTGACAAACCTCTAATATGGCTTCATGGCGAGATAACGACACCGCCTTTCTCCAAGAGTGCTCGTATCGAAGCTGGTTTTCTTTTGCGGCAACTCCAGCGAGGACAGAAACTTACCCTGCCCCATTCCAGGCCGATGCCGTCAATTGGGTCGAATTGCCATGAGTTGAGGATTGTCGATGAGAATGTGACCTGGCGAATCGTTTATCGCCTCTATACGGACGCCGTGCTGATTTTGGAGGTCTTTGAGAAAAAAACATCCAAGACCCCTAAAACCGTGATCGACATCTGTAAAAGCAGGCTAAAACGATACGAGCAGGATATCAAATAAGGAATCGGAACGATGGATAAAAACAAGAAGCGCCAGCTTGAAGCCAAGGGATATAAGGTTGGAGACGCCGAAGATTTCCTCGGACTCAGCGCGGAGGAATCCGCCTACATCGATTTGAAAATGGCCCTCAGCCAAGCACTCGCTCAGAGGCGTAAGCGGCGCCGCTTGACCCAAGTGGAATTGGCCCGTAAGCTCAATTCCAGCCAATCAAGGGTGGCCAAGATGGAAAAGGGAGATCCCACCGTGTCTGTGGACCTCCTCGTCAAAGCTCTGCTGGCCATGGGGGCTACCAGACGAAGTATCGCCAAAGCTATCGGCTGAAGCATCACCCCTTTGACTTGACGGGGTGCTTGAGCGCAGCTAAGGCCACGTTTAATGTCATAGAATTGGGAACTTAGGTGCGATTGTGCGACCAGGATGGTACAAAAAGGAACTAAAACACGCTTATTGATGCAGTTATTTTGATAACTTTTTGTTTTTATTTTTTATATCTCCATTCCGGCCTTCGGCACCATTTTTATCATCTTATTTAAAGTGGTTACAATTATTGTAACCACCTTTTTTGTTGGTCAGCGGTTGATTGATGTCCGGACACACTATAAATATCTCGCAAGCTATCAGCACCAATTTGGAAGAAACGCTCAAATGCTTTAGTTGTGCTGTGCATATAG
>JASFFM010000141.1:0-9609 GCA_050124295.1 Desulfobacterales bacterium
TGCGGCCAACTTCCGCGGTCAACTCGACGGCTGGTCCCACCCGCGGCGCTTTGTGGTGATCGAGCGTCATCTGGAGCCGGAAAAGCCCTGCGAGCAACTATCCATGTTCGATATGCTCGAAGGCCGCTACGAGGTGGTGGTCACCAACCAGCGCCTCAAGGCTGAGAACATCTGGCGCCTATACAATCGAGGCGCCGTGGTCGAGCAGGTGATCGAAGAGATCAAAAACGACTACGCCGCCACCGGCATCCGCACCAACGAGTTCTGGGCCAATGATGCGCTATTCCAGACGGGCCTGATCGCCTACAACCTGCTCAATTGCATCCGCCGCCTGGCGCTGCCAAAAGGGCTGCGCACCGCCCGGATCAAGCGCATCGGGTTACTGTTGCTGCACATGCCGGCCAATGTGGTTTGTCGCAGCCGGCAGCTTTTAATCAAGATCAAACGCGATCATCCGTTTCGCTTGATCTTTTACCAGGCCATGAAAGCATTGGCGTAGATCAAAGCTGATAGCCGGAAAAAAATCGTTGGATAGCTGCGTTTCATCGACGAAAAACAACCTGATTTAGGATGAAAAAAAGTGTTTCGTTCGATCCGCTTTTCCCGTTAACAATCGAAAACTTCCAACGTCGGGGTTGAAACACACGGAAACGGATATTTCTCTTTGTTAATACGAGCCGACGCAGAATCCGGGTTGATCGGGGTCCGGGGGATCACTCCCCCGGCGCGGGACCGGCGGGCAAGACGGCGTGCCCGGACGATGGGCTGAAAACAACAAACCCCGGCCGCTGGGCCGGGGTCGGGTGATGGGATCGGTGGTTCTGCGATGGATGGAATTATACGCTTTTATCTTCCTTCTGATCGTCTTCGATTTTATCCGGCGTCTTGGCCTGATCGTCGGCGGTCGCCGATTTAAAGCTTTTGATGGCTTTGCCCATACCTGCGCCGATTTCCGGCAGTTTTCCTGCGCCGAAGATGATTAAAATAATGACCAGTATAATAATCAGCTCAGGCATTCCGATTCCGAACATACAGCCTCCTCTCACTCAGACGTGATGTCTTTAATTTCCTGCAACAGGCGGGCGAATTCACTCGAACGCGCATGACGATCCAGGGCGGCCCGATGGTTGATCCAGGTGGACCAGACTTCCAGCCAGGCTTCATTGCGCCAGTAGCAATCCGGATCGCCCCGGCCCTTTAATCGTTCGATGTAATCGATAAATTCTTCTGTGCAGTCGTCACAGAACTGGTAGGGCACCCGGTGATCGTGGACTTTTGGGCAACCTTCCTTGGCGCACGCCCTGCCGATGGGCAGGCCGCATTTCTCGCAGTCGAGCGCACAGCAGGAACGCTGAAAAAGGTGTTTGATGGCGCGCTGCTTGCGTCGATCGAGCGTGGCATCTTTTTCCAATTTGGCGCGATCGAGCTTGTCACATATGGAGATAACATCGGCCACGGGGCACCCAGGCGGGTTTAACCGCTCCTTTAAATTGAAAAAATATACCACCGCCCGGAAGGCCTTGTCAATCGGGAAAGGGACGACGGCCGGGCGCCCGGTCGGCTCGTCTTGTCAATCGAAAAAGTCCGTGATAATTAGATAAGTTCGTCAACGCCCTAAGATCCCAGTTGTGCCCTGTAAACCGTTCCGGCCTGCCATTTAAGGAGATGCCATGCCATCCTTTCGCCCCCATTGTCTGCCGATGCTGATTGGCAGTCTGCCGGTAGCCGACCATCATGAGGCCGTTGCCATGGTCCTGCAGGCAACGCCGCAAATTCCCTCCTGGCCGCAGCTTCCGGTCCATCCCGCAGAAGGCATGGTCCCCCAGTTTGCACCGGGAATGCCCGGTCTGCGACGGGAAGATGATCGGATCTACGTCGATCTTGCGGCGGATGATTTTGAAAGCCAGCTGGCGGCCTTCTACGAGGAATTCTTGGCCGTGACGACCGACACCGCGCTGCTGGCAGGGTCCCGCTTTGCGTTGGGTGAAGCCGTGGCCGGCGGGTTTTACGCCCTCCAAGAAAAGGTTCTGGAAACCGCACCGGTGGCGGTTAAAGGTCAGGTGACCGGTCCGATCACATTCGGTACGGGCCTGAAGGATCATCTGGGGCGGGCCGTGTATTACGACCCCAACGCGCGGGATGCGGCCGTCAAACTGCTGGCTCAGAAGGCGGTCTATCAGATACGGACATTTGCGGCGCTGAATTGCCCGATCATCGTCTTTCTCGACGAGCCCGCCCTGGCGGGCTATGGTTCATCCGAAATGATCAGTATCTCAGCCGATGAAATCGCCGCCAGCCTCGATGAAATCAACGACGCCATCCACAACGCCGGCGGGTTGGCCGGCATTCATGTCTGCGCCAATACGGACTGGGGGGTGATTCTGGGAACCCGTGTCGACATCGTCAACTTCGACACCTATGCTTATTTCGATCGCTTCCTGCTGTACGGGGAACAGATCCAACGATTTATCGCCCGGGGCGGCATTATCGCCTGGGGACTGGTGCCGACCGGCTCCGCCGAAGCGCTCGCCGCGGCGACGGTGGATTCCTTGGTCCAGCGCTGGAAGGAACAAGGTGATGCCCTGGTCGCCCTCGGCGTGGACCGGGAGCGTCTCTACGCCCAGTCCTTGATCACACCCAGTTGCGGGGCGGGCTCCCTGAATCTGGCCCAGGCCCAGAGGGTGCTGGCCCTGACGCGGGATGTGTCCGCCCGTCTTCGTGAGGGTCGCTGAGCGACCCTCACGAAGGCCTTGCCCATCGCTTTTGATCATTTTCGCTTTAAAGGATCGCATCATGTCTGAAAATCCGCCGGTCGCTTTTACAGGGGCCAGTCGCTATGTGCTGGACGACGAGCTGGCCGCCATCGTCAACATATCCATGGCCCTGGAAATGCCGCTGCTGCTCAAGGGGGAGCCCGGCACCGGCAAGACCATGCTGGCCCATGCGATTGCCGAGAATCTTGGCATGCCCCTGATCGTGCTGAACGTCAAATCCAGCATGAAACTGGTGGAGTCCCTCTACCAGTACGACACCTTAACGCGTCTCAACGATAGCCGCTTCGGGGATTCCCAGCGGGAGGTCAGCGATATCGAAGCCTATATCAAGATGGGCAAGATCGGACAGGCTTTCGCGGCCGAACGGCGCACCGTTCTCCTGATCGACGAGATCGACAAAGCGGATACGGATTTCCAGGATGATATGCTCGATGTCCTCGACCAAATGGAATTTGACATCATCGAGATCGACAAGACCATACAGGCCAAACATCGGCCGGTGATCATCATTACCTCCAATGCCAAAAAAGACCTTTCGGATCCCTTCCTGGGACGCTGTAATTTTCATCACATCGCTTTTCCGGATCCCAAGATGATGCGCAATATTCTCCAGGTCCATTTCCCCGATATCGACGATGCGCTCATGACATCGGCCGTGGAGTGCTTTTATCGCCTGCGTGAGCTGGAAGGGGTCGAGAAACGGCCGGCCACCCGCGAGCTGATTAATTGGATGCGCGCCCTGCGGGCGGATCCGGACTTCAAGCCCAAGCAATTATCGCGGGGGGAAGTGCCCTTTCTGGGGGTGCTCTTCAAGAAAAGCCAGGATTACCAGCGTGCCGGCAGTGTGGTGCAGCGCCGGAAACTTTTCTGATGTTCGTCGATTTCTTTTACACCCTTAAAGATCACGGTGTGCCGGTCAGCCCGACCGCCTTCTTGACCCTGCACCGGGGGCTCAAGACAGGCCTGATCGGGTCCCTGAGCGATTTCTACACGGCCGGCCGGGCCATCCTGGTGAAAAGCGAGCGCTATTTCGACCGTTTCGACCAGGTTTTTGCCCACGCCTTCGAAGGGGCCGAGTTACCGGATCTGGAGGGCTTGGAACTGGATGAAATCAGCCGCGCCCTGCTGGAGGAGTGGCTGCGCCACCCCAAAGAGTTGGCCGACGCCTTGGGGGTGGACGAAGACCAATTGCAGCAGCTGACCCCCGAGGAACTGCTGGACTATTTCAAAAAGCGTCTCGAAGACCAGGACGGCGAACACCATGGCGGCAGCCGCTGGATCGGCACGGGCGGGACCTCCCCCGTGGGACATTCCGGCCACCACCCGGGGGGCATGCGGGTGGGTGGGGTGTCCCGCAACAAGTCGGCCGTTAAGGTGGCCATGGAGCGCCGCTATCGGGATTATTCCCTGAGCGGACCGCTTAGGGCTTCCATGATGAACGAGGCCCTCAAGCGGCTGCGGCATCTCGTGCCCGCAGGCCCCCGGGACCAGGTCAATGTGGATGCCACCATCTATCAGACCATGAAAAACGGGGGGGAAATCGAAATTGTCTTCGACCGGGATCTAAAGGATCGCCTGAAGGTGATCCTGGCCATCGATAACGGTGGCTGGTCCATGGATCCCTACGTGCAGATGGTTCAGACGCTTTTCGATTACGCCCGGGCTCAGTTCAAGGATCTGAAGACCTATTATTTTCATAATACCGTCTACGATGCCTTGTGGAAGGATCCCACGCGCTACCGACAACCCGTGCGCCTGGAGGAGCTGAGCCGCTGCGATCCCGCCACCCGTCTGGTACTGGTGGGGGATGCCAGCATGGCGCCCTATGAGTTGATGGCCCGGGAGGGATCGATTTACATCCAGGAGCGCAGTGGTGATCCCAGCTTGCGCCGCCTGCAGCTGCTGGCGGAAACGTTTGAAAAAGCGGTCTGGCTCAACCCGGTGCCGCAAACCCGCTGGCATTACACCCACACCATCGGTGTGATTGGCGACATTTTTCCCATGTTTGAACTTTCCATCGATGGGATCGAAGCCATGGTCACGCACCTCATGTCGACAGCGTTCTAAAACGCTCAATCTCGGCGTTGTGCGGCGTTCCTCGCCGCTGCGGCGTACGTTCGTACGCCGCAGTGACGAAGGCCGAAGCACAACGCCGACATCGGACGTTTTACGAAACCGTCAAAGGCTGATGACGGCGGCATCGCAGGACATGTGGATCAGCTCTACCGCAGTGCCCAGGCGGGCGCCCTCGATCAGGTCCTCTTCGTTGATGTGGCGCGCTTTGGCGCAAGGCGTGCAGGCCAGGATAGGGACATCGTGGGCCTGGAGGTAGGCGATCAGATCGTCGGCCACATCCCCGGTGGCGGCCTTGAGGTTGTCCGCCAATCCCTTTTTCGCCAGATAGACCCCCTCATCGAGTAAAAAGACGGTGACCTGCTTGCCTTCCTTGTGGGCGATGGTGGCCAGGTGAAAGGCCCGGGCCGAGCGGTTGGGGTTGTCCGTGCCGCAGGACAGGGCGATGACGACGTTGTTGGTGGGCATGGTCGGCTCCTTTCGTTAGAGCCCATTCAGGAATGGTCTTTTTGGCCCCGATCGGGGTTCTGCGCGGGTTTGCGGCTACGGCCTACATCCGTAGGCCTTACCGAGATTGGGCGGCCTTGTTCAGAACCCGAAATCCTCATTTCTGAATGGAACACGTGGGATATGTTTGCAAGTATTTGGACAGGCACTCTGCTGGCGCGCTCACGACCTTGAAATCCTCGACATGGAACACCACGCCTGCGATCTAAAAATCGCTGCGGCCTCGGCTTAAAACAAAATCTACCATTTCTGAAAGGGCACCATCAAGTGCTGGGCTGTCCCAACCGCGATGGAATTTTAGGAAGCCATATGAAAGGCACCCATCGCCCTTGTAGACGGCGATAACTTTTTAAGGCCAATGGATCGCGTCCTACGATCAGGATTGGCGCAGGGTCGGAAGCGAAAATTTGGCGACGCTGGTCAAAGGCCTTCATAAGGGGGCGTACCAAGAGCGCTGGCCGGAAAGAAGGCATGACCACGATGTGTGCGAAAACATTTTCCGTAGATCGGGGCCCCTCTGGCGCTGTCGCAACGATCCCGAATGCCTTTAAAAAACGCCCCGCGTTGACAAATCATCGCTTCCTCAAACATTATTCCAGACGCCGAAATCCGTGCCTTTTTTATAAAACAACATTGGGACGGTTTAATAAGATGTTCAAGATCAAGGCCGGCAAATTCCGAAGAAAGAGGCGTGCTGATCGTGCGCCCCAATGACGAGGAATGCCGGGCAAGGCCGATCTTTAGTCCCCTCAGGGGAATTGAGCATCCTCCTAACCTGTCAGTTTGAACAGCCGGCGTGTGTTGCGCCAGGTGCTCTCCGCCATGGCTGCCGGGTCGCTTTGACGGACTTCCGCCACCTTGAGCAGGACGGATTTCACGAAGGCCGGCTCGTTGCGACGGGCCCGGTTGCGCTCCGGCGCCGGTGTGAGGTAGGGCGCGTCGGTTTCGATGAGCAAGCGATCTTCCGGGATAAGGGGTACCAGATCCCGCAGGGCCCGGCCTCGCGCTTGCATGGTGATGATACCCGTAATGCCGATGTGCAGGCCCAGTTCGAGATAGGCCGCCAACTCCCGGCGATCTCCGCTGAAGCAGTGCACCACGCCCCGCCAAGTGTCCGTCGGGTATGATTGCAGTATGTCCAGAAAACGCCCGCCACTATCGCGTTCATGAAATATCAGGGGCAGGTCCAGGTCGGCGGCAATGTCAAGCTGGCGTCGGAACCATTTTTCCTGGACCTTGCGGGGAGAATACATGCGGTTGAAATCCAGGCCGATTTCCCCCCAGGCACAAACCTTGTCGTGCCCGGCGAGATCGATCAAGTCTTCCAGCACGGCTTCCGAACACTGCTGCGCATCGTGGGGATGGATGCCGAGGGCGGCATAGACATCGGGGTGGTCCTCGGCGATGCGGATGGCCTTTTGGGCCGTCGGCAGGTTGATGCCCACCACCATAAAGCCTTCGATACCTGCCCGGCGGGCCCGCTCCAAAACTTTCGCCAGGTCGGTCTGATAGCGTTTGTCGTCTAAATGACAGTGGCTGTCGAACAATCGCATCTGGGCGCTCCTTTGCTGAATTGCCAGACCCACAGCCCTTAACATTACGGACGGAAAGGGTGCAAGGGCGATTTGAGGGGGAAAATAGGCTTGCCAAGGATCGCGCCAAGCGCTAATCTCACTTCTTTCATCGGCTTTGGTGCAGGTTGTGTGGATGCGGGGCCGGCCTTCGCCATTCGCCGACCTGTTGCCGGTCGGGTCTGGCGAAACGGTGTTTAGCGGCAGCATGTGTAAATTCCACCACCCTTTGGGGTGGTGCTTTCGCGATGTGGAGGTCATCATGTTCGAGATCGTCAAACGGGAAGAAATGTCCGACGGCACTGTCATTCTCAATGAAATCGAGGCGCCCCGGATTGCCCGCAAGGCCCAACCGGGCCAGTTTGTGATTTTGAAAGCCACCGAGGATGGCGAGCGCATCCCCCTGACCATGGCGGAGACGGACCCGGAGCGGGGTACGATTACCGTTATCTACATGGTTGTCGGTAAATCCACGGAACTTTTCAAGACCTTGCGGGTCGGCGACGGCTATCAGGACGTCATCGGCCCCCTGGGCAAAGCCACCCATCTTGAAAAGTTAGGAACGGTGGTCTGTGTGGGGGGCGGTACCGGCGTGGCCGTTTTACATCCGATCACCCGGGCCCTCAAGGACATCGGCAACCGGGTTATCTGTATCATCGGCGCCCGATCCAAGGATCTGCTGATCCTCGAAGATAGAATGCGAGACGCCTCCCATGAGCTGCACGTTTGCACGGATGACGGTTCCTACGGCCACCACGGGTTTGTCACCGATGTGCTGAAGGATGTGCTGGACAAGGAGGACATCAAGTTGGCCGTGGCCATCGGACCGGTGCCCATGATGAAATTCGTCTCCCTGATTACCAAGGAAAAGGCGGTCAAGACCATCGTCAGCCTGAATCCCATCATGGTAGACGGCACCGGCATGTGCGGCGGCTGTCGTGTCAGCATCGGGGGCGAGAACAAGTTCGCCTGCGTGGACGGCCCGGAGTTCGACGGCCACCAGGTGGATTATGACGAACTCATGCTGCGCCTGCAGGCCTACTGCGAAGATGAAAAGGTCTGCCACGACGGCTTCTGTAAAATCCGTTCATAGCCAACCCAAGCGCAGACCGTTTTTGATGATACCCCTTTTGATTCCGGAGGATGTTGTTCATGTCGACCCCGTCTATAAAAAAAAAGGTTAAAAAAGGTACCCCCCGCGCCGCCATGCCCGAGCAGGCCCCCGAGGTCCGGCGCCGCAACTTCGATGAAGTCCCCCTGGGGCTGACCAAGGAGATGGCCGTCGCCGAGGCCGCCCGCTGCCTGCAATGCAAAAAGCCGGCCTGTGTGGAGGGCTGTCCGGTGGGGGTGGACATTCCCGGTTTTATCCGGCTTATCAAGGAAGAAGATTACACCGGCGCCATACGCAACCTGTGGACCAAGAATGCCCTGCCGGCGGTCTGCGGACGGGTATGCCCCCAGGAAATACAATGCGAGGGCCAGTGCATTCTGGCTAAAAAGGGCGATCCCGTGGCCATCGGTTACCTGGAACGATTTGCCGCCGACACCGAGCGCACCGAAGGCACGGGGGCGCTGCCGCCCCAGGCCCCGGCTACGGGCAAGAAAGTGGCCGTGGTGGGTTCCGGCCCCTCGGGCCTCACCGTGGCCGGCGATCTGATCCAGAAGGGCCACGATGTCACCATCCTGGAGGCCTTTCACAAACCCGGCGGGGTGCTGGTCTACGGCATTCCCGAGTTCCGGCTGCCCAAAGAGATCGTCGCCCAGGAGATCAATTTTCTGGAGCGGTTGGGGGCGCGGGTGGAATGCAACCAGGTGGTGGGCCGCACGGTCAGCATCGAGGAACTCTTCGAGGAAGGCTACGAAGCGGTCTACCTCGGCGTAGGGGCCGGCCTGCCGCGGTTCCTGAATATCCCGGGGGAAAACCTGATCGGCATTCTTTCGGCCAATGAATACCTCACGCGGGCCAATCTCATGAAGGCCTATCTCTTCCCAAAGGTCGACACGCCCATTCCGCACGGCAAGAACGTGGTGGTGCTGGGCGCCGGCAACGTGGCCATGGACTCCGCCCGCACGGCCATGCGGCTGGGGGCGGACAGTGTCAAGATTGTCTACCGTCGCTCGCGGGAAGAGATGCCGGCGCGAATCGAAGAAATCCATCATGCCGAGGAAGAAGGCATCGAGCTATTCCTGCTCACCAGCCCCACCAAGTACAGGGGTGATGAAAAGGGGCGCCTGACCGGCATGGAATGCCTGCGCATGGAACTGGGAGCGCCGGATGCTTCCGGTCGGCGCCGACCGGTCCCGGTGGAAGGTTCCGAATTTGAGATGGACTGCGATCTGGCCATTGTCGCCGTAGGGTCGGGCGCCAATCCTTTGCTGACCCAATCCACGCCGGAATTAAAGCTCAACCAATGGGGGTATATCGAGACTGACCCCGCCACCGGAAAATCCAGCATGAAGGGGGTCTGGGCTGGGGGCGACATCGTTACCGGAGCGGCCACCGTCATCCTGGCCATGGGGGCGGGACGGCAGGCGGCGAATTCGATACATGATTATCTGACTTGGGGCTGGTAGGTGACCGCCCCCAAGGGGCATCTTGGGGCCCCGGGCGGCGTTCTCGCTCCCTGCCGGTCCTCGACGTAGCGTGGGCTACGCCTGCGGGCGTCAGGTCGCTGCGGCCTTGC
>JASFFM010000142.1:0-9594 GCA_050124295.1 Desulfobacterales bacterium
TTATCCACTGCAACCCGCATTCGTTCTGCGGCATTTCCCCTGTCTGGAAGCGCTTCGCTGTCCCCCCTGGGTCCGGTCCACCTGTTGTTCAGCAACCGGCCGTATCCGGTGGCCGAACACCACCAGCGCCCCCCCGGGGATCTTTTGCTCAGATATTTCAAACGTTTGAGGCCTCCCGTACAAGGCCGTGGGGAGGGTTGCGGTAGGCATGCGACCGCAAGCGCCTGATCACGCCGCAGCGGCATGCCGCAGGCTTGCCCGCCGGGTGAAAAGGGTATCCGCTGCCTTCTGCAATCGCCGCGCACCACAGGTTGGCGGACCCCCTAAAGGGCAACCTTGTGTTCAGACAATGAACCCATACAGCCAGCCCGTGGTCATCCATATGCTCATGCAATATTTGGCTTAGCCGACGTGCGCCAAGAATAAGCCCCCGCATGCGGTGGTGTTTCGTCAAGGGTGCTTGTTTGACTTAGCATACCCACCGTCCCTTGGTTGCGTTTGCCTGGGGATATAACCACAAGGGGATTTAGAAACCCTTCAAGTTTTCGATAGCGGCAAGCAGCCGATTGTCGCCGCGGATTCGTTTGATCAGGCCCTCGATGACCCGGGTGTCGTTGTCAAAGGATCCGTGGGCCAGATCGATGAAGCCACTGCCGGTGGGCACCTTGCTTTCGGCCCGGGTGTACAGGCGGGGCGTGGGAAGGCCTGCGGCGAAGACCTGCCACTGCTGTAGATCAGCGGCACTTCCGCCGTGCCACTGATCTTCCGGTGGTGCGGCCTGCCAGGCCATCTCCATGCCGAGCAGGGGCATTTTATGGACGGTTTCCAGCGCGCGGCTCACCAGGTAAAGCAGCGATTTACCATAAGGCCCCACGGAATCCTGCTGCTCCATGGCGTCGTCCAAAATATCCATGTGGATGGCGGCTGCCGGCAGCACTCCGCAATCCGAAGCTTTTTTGATGTGCTGATTGGCAAAGGCCACCGTGCAGGCGGGCGCGAAAAACGACAGCGAGGCCGCCCGGGTTTTGGGGTGCATCAAATCGAGCAGGTGCCCCAGCAGAATCGAACCGGCCGAATGGCCCACAAGATGAATTTCCAATTTGGGGATCTCGCGGCTCAGGCGTCGCAGATGCCTCGCCAACAAGGACAACCCAGCCCCGGTGCCGGCCGCAGCTTCGGCGTTTTGCTTCATTTCGGCCCAGATGGCCTTGACCAACAGGTGCCGGCTGGCGGCCTCGATGGCTCGATCCCTCGCCTCGGCAATCTGTTCCTTGAGACGATCGAAGAAACCGCCTTCGGTCATGGCCATGTCGGCACTGAAAATGGATCGCAGGTTGTCTTCGAAGATACCGATAATGCTTTCCAAAATACCCGTCCGCCAGGTGATAAAAAGAGGATAAATCTCGTTTTCAATGAAATAGGGGGTCATCATACGGATGCGATTGATGGAGGCCGCTTCGTTGTTGAGGCCGCCATGGGCGTAAATGGCCAGCTTGGGACGCGGCGCCGCTGTCAGGTACGCCCGCGGTAATGTATAGGCGGTTTCTTTGACATCCGCGGCGGCGTTCACTTTATCCACCATGGTGTTGAGGGCCTGGCCGTTGTTGCCAAGCACCACGGTGTGCAGGTAGGCGTGTTCCTCCCGGATGGGCTTGACGCGCGGGTTCTGGTAGACATGGTTGCCCCCGAGACGATCCCCCCGCATGAACAAAGCGGTGTGCACGGCCTCGGTGGCATTCAAGGAGGTTTCACTGACCGTGCGGGTGGCCTTGGTGGTGCGCACCGGCGCCCCCAGCACGGCCACCCAGGCGTCGTAGCCGTTTTCGACCCAATCCTCGTAGGTCAGAATGGCAAAACCGTGGTAACCCCAGTCCGGACCCCATGAATTCTGAACGATAAACCCGTCACTGGTGAAGCCCACCATGGCGAAGGCATGGCCCCCGGTGATCTCATTGCTGGGCTGGATCACCGGGGGGTTGGCGGTGGTCCCCAGAAACCAGCCGGCGTGCACCTGGGCGGCGCAGTAAATGGCCCCCACCTCGTAGATGGCCGATTGCATGTCGGCGATCGATTCCTTGTCGATGCGGTAGTAGGCGCCCAGGGGACGGCCGGCGGCATCTTCGCGCCACCCCTTCTTGGGCTCAACAAAGACGACCCTGCCCGTTCGGTTGCGGTACGGCCAGAGGTTTTCCCGGCAGACCCCATGCCGGTGCCAGCCTTTCATGGCCCCCCGACAGCTTGAGCCTTCGTAGTCTTCTCCCGGCCATTCGTCGTAGAGACGGGCCATGTGGTAGAGCATTCGCGGGCTCACATTGGAAAGCCTCTGGACACGATAGCCGTTGCGACGCCACTGCAGGTAGTTGATCATGGCGGCCAGTCCGAAACCGGTGCAGGCGCCCTCCCTACCCTGATCGAGGACGAATCGGTTGGCGTAGGTCGCCAGGCGTTGATCGATGATCGTGGGATCCGGAAAGCGATCCGGAAGTGATACCAGCGGTGGTTGATAAAGACGATCCCGCAGATCGACCCGATCTGGTCGGGCATCAAAGGTGCGATTTCCGTTGGTTTTGGTCGGCATGATGTTCCCTCCTTGGCGATCTGGAAAGGCGAGGATTTAGGGATTTAGAAACCTATTACCTATGTAGAAAAGCAATCAGCGGACGGCGATAGCAAGGTCTCAAGCTGCGGGGCGCGAAATCCAGAACAATGGCGTCGCTTGCAGGCGATGGGCAGATCATCGGTTCCAAGGATGTGAATGGCCGTCTGTGATCATGATGAGACTTTTTCCGAAACCTTCAAGTCTACCTAGACAAAATACTTGCCCCATAGCGGAACCGATCCGCCCCGGGGAGGAACGGGAGAGGCCATCGCTCCCTGGATGGATGGGGGGATCGGACAGGCCCTCGCGGCCCCCCAAAATTTGTCAATTGTGTTGACATGATGCTTGCGGCCCAAGCGGCGCTGGTATCTTTATGACGGCTGTCGCATGACCAATCAATAAAAGAAGGAAGCAACATTTTACGCCATACGGCGCTTGAAAAGCCAGGTCGCGGCCGCCAGCGTTGCCAGGGCGATCAAGACCATGGGGTAGATGTTGGCCAGGACTACGGCCGGGGGCATATCCTTGAGGAAGATGCCCCGCACGATAATCAAGAACCAGCGCAGTGGATTAACGACGGTGACATTTTGCAGCCAGACGGGCATGTTTGCGATCGGCGTTGCGAAACCGGAAAGAATTACGGCCGGCGGCATGAAGATAAAAGCCCCCAGGATAGCCTGCTGCTGGGTCATGGAGAGGCTGCTGATGAAAAGACCGATGCCGATGATGGCCAGGAGAAAAATAATCAGCGCCCCGAAGAGAAGCGGAAGAGAGCCTTGAAACGGAATTCGAAAGATAAAGATGGCGATGGTCAGCAGCAGGGAGGCCGAGCCCAACGCCAGGAAAAGGGCTGGGAGGGCCTTACCCGCCAAAATTTCAAGGGGTTGCAAGGGGGACACCAGCAGCTGCTCAAAAGTGCCCATCTCACGCTCCCGGGCGACGGTCAGGGAGGTCAGGATAAGGCCTATCACCGTCGACAGGATGCAGATCAGGCTCGGCACGGTGTACCACATGAATTCGAGATTGGGATTGAACCAGTGGCGCGTCATGAGAATAGCGGGGCGGACATCTGTACCCCGATCGCGGTCGACCGCAAAGCGCTCGAGGATGCGTCCGCAATAACCCGCGACGATCTGGGCGGTGTTGGTCTTGCGGCCGTCCAGCAGCAATTGGACCGTGGCGGGCGCGCCTGCTCCGATGCGGCGCGAGAAATCCACGGGCACCACCAGGACGGCCAGGACCCGCTGTTCGTCCAGCACGGATTGGATCTGGGGCTGGCCCCGGAGGGCGACGATGCGGGTGAAAGTCCGGGCTTCACGAAAGCGCGCCACGAGTTCGATGCCGGAGCGGCCGTGATCGAGATTGAGCACCCCCAGATGGATGTTCTTGGCCTCCATGGTCATGGCGAAGGAGAAGATGAAGATTTGAACCACCGGCGGGCCGATCAGCACGGCGCGGGCCTTGGGATCGCGCAAGATGTTCAGGAATTCTTTGGCCATCAGGGCCTGCAGGCGTGTTCGCAGCATCCCCTACTCCAATCGTGCGGGGGTTTTTTTGAGGGTCAGGGCGAAGAGGATGCCCGCCAGTACGAGAAGGATCAGAATGTTGGGCCCTAAGAGGGCCCAGATATCACCGGTTAGAAACAGGGTCTGCAGGTTGGTCACGAAGTAGCGGGCCGGAACGATTTTTACCAGCTGCCGGATAATCCAGGGCATGGAGGCGACCTCGAAGATGAACCCCGAAAGGATGAAGGCCGGCAAAAAGGCGGTCAGCAAGGCGAGTTGCGAGGCGATGAACTGGCTGCGGGTGATGGTCGAGATCAGGAAACCCTGGCCCAGGGCGGTCAGCAGAAAGGCGGCGGCCACGGCGGTCAGGGCCGGCAGCGATCCTTGCAGGGGGATGCCATAGAGTAAAATGGCCACGGCCGTGCAGACCGCCATGGAGGCCATGCCCAGGACGAAATAGGGCACCAGTTTGCCGAAAACGATCTCGGTGGCGCTCAGCGGGGTCGCCAGTAGAGCTTCCATGGTACCGCGCTCCCACTCCCGGGCCACCACCAGGGCCGTTAACAGGGTGCCGATGATGGCCATGATGATGGCCAAGGCGCCGGGCACCAGCGAATGGCGGCTGTCGCGCTCGGGATTGTAAAAAAACCGCGTGGCCAGCTCTACCGTTGGCGCGCTGCACCGCGCAAGGCGCCCCCCTTCCTGGGCCAACCAGGTGGACAGCGTCCCCGCGGCATAATTGGCCACATAATTGGCCGTGTTGGTCTCGCTGCCATCGGTGATCAACTGCACCCGGGCCGGACGACCGGGGGTGCCAAGATTGCGGGCGAAATCCTGGGGGATGACCAGCATGCCGCGCAACTGGCCGCTGATCAGATCGTCTTCCACAAAACGCCGATGCGCCGCCAGGCGGGTGTTGAAGAAAGGGGTGGCCTCGAAGGCCGCCGCCAGGCGGCGCGCTTCGGGAGCGCCGTCTTTCAGGACGACGCCCAGGCGCACCTGGCGGGCGTCCAGGGAAACGCCGAAGCCGAAAAGAAAAAGCAGGATCAGGGGCAGGACGAAGGCGATGAGGATGCAGCTGGGATCGCGCACCACCTGGCGGCTTTCCTTGACGATCAAGGCTTTGAGGCGTCGCGCGCGGCCTGTTCGTTTAGGGATGGTGTGGGCGCTCATGCGGCGTAGGCCTCCCGCATCTCCGATCTTTCGATCAGGGCGATAAAGGCATCTTCCAGCGTCGGGTCGGGCTGTTCCGCACTCCGGGCATCGGCTTTCAGGCGGTCCGGCGTTCCCTCGGCGATCTTGCGGCCGCGATAGATCAAGCCGATGCGGTCACAGTATTCGGCCTCGTCCATGAAGTGGGTCGTCACCAGTACGGTGACGCCTTTGTCCACTAGTCCATTAATGTGGTTCCAGAACTCGCGTCGCGTGATAGGGTCCACCCCGGAGGTGGGTTCGTCCAGAAAAAGCACGTCGGGCTGGTGCACCACGGCGCAGGCCAGTGCCAGGCGTTGCTTGAAACCCAGCGGCAGAGCCGCCGCCGCCGTGGCCAGAAACGGCTGCAGATCAAAGACCTTGACCATGGAGGCCACCGCGGCGCGCCGCCCGGGGCCGCGCAGTCCGTAAACCCCGGAGAAAAACCGCAGGTTCTGTGCCACGGTCAGGTCGCCATAGAGGGAGAATTTTTGGGCCATGTAGCCCAGGCGTGCCCTGGCTTGGGAGGCGGCCCGTCCCAGATGCAGACCAGCGACAAAGCCCTCGCCCGCGGAGGGTTTGAGCAGGCCGCACATCATCTTGAAGGTGGTGCTTTTCCCGGCTCCGTTGGGTCCCAGCAGGCCGAAGATCTCCCCCCGGCGAATAGCGAAGCGGTTGTCTTCCACGGCGGTGAAGGCGCCAAACCGTTTGGTCAGGCCGCGGGCCTCGACCATGGGTCCGTCGCCCGCCGGCCGGGCCTTCGTTTCGCGGGCCAATGGGGAGTCGCCTCCGGGACCGCCTCCCAGCATGTCGATAAAGGCGTCCTCGAAGCGGGGCGGCACCGCCACCATCTGCACACCGGCTTCTCCGCTGATCTCTTCCGGGTCGGGCGGCGCAGCGGCTTCGGTCAGGACCAGGCGCAAGGCACCACCCTGAACCACCCCGTCGCGAACCGTGGAACGCCCGAGGGCTTTGGCCAGCACCCGCCGGCGGCGGGCCTCCGGCACGCCGCGCAGCTGGAAGACTCTGCCGGCCATCCGGCTGGTCAATTCCCGGGGCGGTCCGCCGAACAACAGCCGGCCTTCGTTGAGCAAAAGCACCTCGTCGCACTGCTCGGCCTCGTCCAGGTAGGCCGTGCTCCAGATGATGGTCGTATCGACGTCCAGCATGTCGCGGACCATGCGCCACAATTCGCGGCGACTGATGGGATCCACTCCCACACTGGGCTCATCCAGGAGCAACAGGCGGGGTTTCTTA
Organism: Desulfobacterales bacterium; assembly: GCA_050124295.1. Classification (GTDB taxonomy): domain Bacteria; phylum Desulfobacterota; class Desulfobacteria; order Desulfobacterales; family UBA5852; genus JABZFP01. The sequence continues at coordinate 6,553 of JASFFM010000142.1, forward strand.
AGCAGGGCGCAGGCCAACCCAAGCTTCTGCTTCATCCCGCCGGAAAGCTGCCGGGCCAGCCGTTTTTGGAAGGGCGCAAGACCCGTAAAGGCCAGCAGTCGATCGAAGACCGGCGCGGGGTCTTCGATGTTCTGCAGATCGGCATACAGGCGCAGGTTTTCGATCACCGCGAGGTCCTCGTAAAGCCCGAAGCGCTGGGGCATGTATCCCAGCGCGGTATGCAGGGCTTCCGCATCGCGAACGGTATCCAGCGCTTCGAAGGTTACGGCGCCCCGGGTGGGTACCAGGAGGCCCGCCATGATGCGCAGCAGGGTGGTCTTGCCGGCGCCGTCCGGCCCCACCAATCCGGTGATACGCCCCGGGTGCACCTTCGCGTCGATGGCCTTCAAGGCCGGATGGGAGGCTCCCTTAAAGTGCTTGGTCATGTTTTCGATGGTCAGCATGGGATTTGCCCCGAAATGGTTCCACAATTTCATCCAACGCCCAACCGCGGCCATAGGGCCTTTTTCAATACGCCCACCGATATGGATGTGCGGCGCTATGCCATTGGGTGGCGCCCTGCCCTTGAACGTGATCAAAGATTTTGAATCAACTCCGATTGACGTTCATAAACCCGTTATCTCCAGAAAAGAATTCTGAGATGTTATGGCGAGCGTTTCCTTATCGCCCGGCGCGTGACATTGGGTCGCGGAAATACTGCTTATAGCTTGGGCATCTTCCCGCCCTTGAACCTCTGAGCGGCCCAAGCACTCAGGCGCCCTGTCCCCGGGCCGGCGGCGGGTTCGTGGCATCCAGCACCACGGTCACGGGCATGCCCTGGCGCAGGCCTTCATCGGGATTGGCGGCAATGATCCGCAGCCGGAATACCAGATCGGTGCGCAGACGAGGGGTTTCGACGTTTTTGGGCGTGAACTCGGCCTCAGGGAAGATAAAGCCCACCTGGCCGCGGTAGGGTCGATCGGGTCGGCTGTCGGTAAGAATCTCGGCCGCCATGCCCGGCCAGATCTTGCCCAGGTCCGGTTCGGGGACATAGGCGCGCACCCAGACGGGGGTATTTAACGATAGGGTGGTCACGGTCTGGCCCGCCGCCACGATGGCTCCCGACTCCGCCACACGCGTCAGCAGCACGCCGTCGTGGGGTGCGATGATCTCCGTATCCGCCAGGCGGATCAGGGCTTGTGCCAATTGGGCTTCGGCTTCGATCAGCCGGGCGCGGCCGGCGGCAATATCTTCCTGGCGGAAACCCTCTTCGGCCAGGGCCAAAGCTTCGCGCGCGCTGGTCAACCGGGCGCGCGCCTCGTCGCGACGGGCCCGGATGTCATCCAGGGACTGCCGCGAAACCGCGTTGCGGGCAACCAGGTCTTTGCGGCGCCGGTATTCCTCCTGGTAAGCCCGCAGGGAGGCCTCGTGCTCGGCCACCCGGGCCCGGGTCTGGGCGATTTCCTGGGGACGGACGCCGTTTGTTAGGCGGGCCAATTCCGCAGCCGCTCGATCCCGCTGGCCACGCGCCAGGGCGACTTCCTGCTCGTAAGGGGCCCGGTCGAGTACAGCCACGCGGTCCCCCCGGCGTACCTTGTCGCCTTCCTCGAAAAACAATTCTTCGAGTCGGCCCGAAACGCGGAAACCGAGATCGACCCGGCGAATATCCACGTTGCCGTAGAGCACCAACGAGTCTTCGCTCCCCGCCTGGCGGCGCACTTGCCAATGGCGGTAGCCAATGATGCCGACAACCATAAACACCACCAGCGCCGGTATGATGATGTTCTTTTGCATGATGGCAATCCTCCCTATCTACTGATGCTGGCTGGCCATAAAATCCAGCGCGGCCATGGCGCGGGACACCACAGCGGCCTGGATTTCGGCAATTTCTCCTTCGGTGTAGCCTTTCATCCCCAAACGTCGGACCACAGTGGCGCGCCCGACCCGGAAGACCACGACCTGGCCGATGAACAGGACGGCTTGCAGACGACATTGCCGTTTGTCGGTTTCGCCGGTTGCGGCGGCGATCAGGGTGGCAAAGGCCGCCAGCACGCGTTTCATGACCCGGGGATAAATCAGATCGAAAGCCGGTGTCGGGGTCATTTGCTCCCGCAAAATGATCTGCATGAAATGCTGAGCGGACGGATCGCCGCACATGACCGCCACCATGGTCGTAAGGCCCTGGCGGACCAGCTTGCGTGCCGCCGCTGGATCGAGGTCGGATGGCGTCCGCCCCTCGATTTGCCGGAGAAAGGGATCCAGACGCGCACTGAGGATATCGGCAATGTGGGTCACCGTGGCATGGTAAAGCCCTTCTTTGCCGCGGAAATAATAGGGAATCGCCGAAAGGTTGACCTGGGCTTTGTCCGCCAGCGTGCGGGTGGTGGTACCATCAAAGCCGTTCTCGGCGAAGATGGCGATAGCGGCTGAAATCAAACGCTGGCGGGCATCCGGTCGGGTGTTTTGGCGGTCGGCCATGGGGCGATCCTTTGGGTGAGATTACCTCCAATATAGTCATACGAACGAATAAGTCAATCGATTGAAATAAATTTTTTGCAAATGGTGCTTATCGGTTAAGCAGCATCAGCAGCGCCGGTGTCGTCGGCTGGGTTCGGGGGCGGTATCTTCGTGATGGGTATGGCGGGGGGTGGTCCATCCGGGTCAACATCCCCATCGTTTCGAACAGATCCCTACGGGTGGGGTCGGCTCGCCGCGCATCGGGCCGGTTTCCAGGGCGAGAGCGGCCCTTGAATTTACAATAGCGCGTGCCCAACCCGGATATGGCATACGTTGGAGGCCTCCCCTACATGGCCTTGCGGAGCGCCGCGGCAGGCATGCGACCGCAAGCGCCTGATGACGCCGACAGGGATGCCGCGGGCTTGCCCGCCGGGTGGAAAAGGGTATGCGCTGCCTTCTGCAAAGCGCCCCTCACCAAGGGTTGCCGGACACATTGACTGCAACCTTCCCCTAAGACAGGGAACCCATACATCCAAGCAAGTGAGCATCTCTGGTTTCATGAAATGATCGGGTCAAACGGCGACCGAGATAGGATCAGGGGTAGGC
>JASFFM010000143.1:0-9573 GCA_050124295.1 Desulfobacterales bacterium
GTCCATGAACCACAGACCCGGCCCCGTGGGCGCCTCGGCTTTGTCCAGCACGCCCACATAACGACACTTTTTCCCGATCTTTTGCATGTTGCCGAAGGCCTTCTCCTCGATGGTGGTCAGCCCGCCGGCGATATTGCCCTTCGTGGGCTGGCTTCCGGAGAGGTCGTCCGTTTTGTTGCGGTCGATCATTTCCTGATACTTGTTGAAGATGGCCATAAACTTTTCGCCGATTTCCGGGCTGGCCGCCCGCTCCTTCGCGACCATCTCGGCGCCGGTGATTTCACTGGTTTCCCCGAAGCTGAGGTGGGCACCTATGGCTTCCAGCTTGTCGAAGGCATTGCCCACGGTCGGGTTGGAGGCGAGACCGCTGGTGGTGTCACTTTCGCCGCACTTGGTGCTGACCCATATTTCGCTCAGATCGCACTCCTCCCGCTGGAGTTCGCTGGCCCAGTGCATGAGCTCCTTGGCTTTCCAGCTGGCCATTTCCACGGTTTTGATCTCCCCGTGCCGCTCGATGCTGAAGCCCGCCACGGGTTTGCCGGTCTTGGCGATGCCCTCCACGATGATGTTGGTCCACTGGGGCTCGATACCGATGACCACCACGGCGGCGACGTTGGGGTTGGCGCCCGTGCCGATCAAGGTGCGGAAGGTCAGTTCCAGGTCTTCGCCGAACTGCAGGCGCCCGTAGGCGTGCGGGATGGCCTTGCAGCCTTTGGTGTTGAAAGCGACTTTTTCACAGGCCGAGTTGCTGAGATCGTCAAGTGGTAGGATTACCACGTGATTGCGGATGCCCACCCGGCCGTTTTCGCGACGGTAGGCCATGATTTTGGGATTGGCCATGATTACCACCTCCTGGTCTTGAGATTGTGTACGTGAACGTGTTCGCCGGTTTTGATCGCCGCGACAATGCGGCCGATGTCGTGGCCGTATTTGATAACGGATTCATCCACGGCGAAGTCCTTCAGCGCGATCTTGTGCCCCAGCGGGATGTCGTGTAGCGCCTTCATCTCGATGGATTCCTGGGTGTCCATGTAGAGCCCCTGCGCTGTTTCACCGGCCGGAATTTCAACCGTGGCGACGCCGACATTGTCGGCTTTCTCATGAACGAGGAATTGAATCATTTGACGGCTCCTTCCATTAAAATGGTTAAAATGAACAAGACATAAAGGTCCCGGAACTGCCCCGGGAAAGGGGCTATGATTCCGAGGCATAAAAATAAGTCGTATTGGCGTTGGGGATCACACCTATCCGCGGAGGCCTTTCCATGGCGTTGACCCACTCGGAGACGATCCTGGAGGGGTCGGCGGCCTGTAAATGACATTTTCTCAGGATTCCGGGATCCAGGTCCGAGAAAACAGCCACATTATACCGGGCCAGGGTGCGCCCGAAGAGATAGGCCTTGTGTGCTCCCATCTTGAAACCAATTTTCCGGAAATCGTGGAGCACCTCTTCGGGTGTCGTGAACTGGGAAACGTAGTCGAAGTAGATGTCGTCGCCGACGCCTTGGGGCGAGGCAGCAAGCAGCAGAATGTGACCGTTTTTTTTGACGGCCTGGGAAGCCAGGTTGAGCCCCTTCTGGGCCTGGTACAGGCAGATATCCTTGGGATACCCCCCACAGGAAGCCACGACAATGTCGAATTTTTCTTCGATGGCGACGCCATAGAGGCGTGCACAGGTGTCGGCGCCGGCCTCCAGCACATCCAGCGGCGGGCCCGAAAGCATCTGCACGACCCGCTTGTCGGCATCCAGGACGCAGTTGAGGGCCAGGTCGATGCCGGCCATGAGACCAGCTTCGTTGAGATCTTCGCGCACCGGGTTGCCGTGCAGTCGGCCGACCTGGGCGTTGTCGTCGAACATGAGACTGTGGTTGTGTTCGATGGTCTCCGCCCCTCCGCACCCAATCACAACCCCCTTGGAACCCCCGGTGAACCCTACAAATTGGTGGGGATCGATCTGACCGACCACGATCTTGAAATCCGATCGGCTGAAACGCGCATTGATGCGCACCGAGGTGCCCCGGGAAGTCCGGCCGAAGTCCACGAGCGCGCTATGGATGGCATCGTGCGACCGAATCCGTGCGTCGCCGGCAATCACCGGCGGAACCAAGCGCCCTGCCGCCGCAGGGTCCAGTGGCGGGTGAAGTCCGCCGCCGATCAGAATCGTCACGGCCTCCTGGGCAAGCCCGGGCAGCTCGGCGAAGAGCACATCCAGAAGCGGCGGCAGGATCTGTTGGAGAGGGGTCGGGCGGGTTTCGTCGGGCACGACGATAACCACCGAAGAGGGGTTCACGCGCAGCAGATGATCGCTGAAAGACGGACCCGCCCTCGGCGATGCCAGGGCCCCCTTCACCGCCTCGGCAATCGAGGCCACCGGCGGCATGGCGCTGGGTTCGAGAATGGAGACGTCGGCCTTGTCCGGAATATAAATGGTCTTGCGGCCCTCACCGTATTTCAGCTCGATATCCATCGGCATGTCCCCTCTTAGGTCCTACCAATTCTGCAAGAGGCCTGCCATGATCCGATCATTTTTTATCTGGCTGATTTCAATGAACTTTATATTTTTAGCGATGCTTAAGTGCCGAATATTGGCGCCCAATATTGGGCTCTTTGCCCAATATTGGGCTTGCAATCGGGCTCATCTGTGGTAGAGGTTTCATGGTGTGGCGTAGATACCCTTGCCGCTTCCCTGAGCCGGTCCTCGGGCAGGGATCAGGACCTGCCTTCGATCAACGGCGAAGGATCCGACGACATCCATTCAGGAGGCCACCCATGCGCTGGAGCACCGAGACCCGCTACAAGATGCTTCTGGAAATCAACAATGCGATCGTCTCCCGCACCACCCGCGAGGAGCTTTTTCGGGCCTTGGCGAAGGAGATGCACAAACATTTCGCCTACGACCGCATGTGCATCATTCTCTACGACGCCGAATCGGACTCCATCTCCTATTTTGCCGCTGCGGACGGCATATTGCCCGAGGGAAACCTCGACCGTAAGACCAGACCCCTGGCCAACGGGGCCATTGCCCGCATGGTGATTCAGTCCGGGCAGCCCGTCATTTTCGACGACCTGCGCCGGTACAAGGACCTGTCATCGGTGGGGGCCCTGGTCCGGGCCGGTCTCAACGCCTCCATGGCCTTTCCATTGATCATCCGCGATCGGGTCCTCGGTTCGATCCATCTTTCCTTTCGGAAAGCGCCGAAGGCCATGAGTGAACTGACCGAGGTGCTAAAGGCGGTCTCCCAGCAGGTGGCCATCGCGGTTGAAAATATGTTGACCTATACCGAACTCAAACAGTCCAACGCTAGCTTAGAGATGGAAAAGCGATTTCTGATGGACAGCGGTGAGGCTTATCAGCAGGCCGAGTTCTTTTTTGTTTCGCCTGAAATGGTTCGTGTTATGGAGATGGTCGAAAGTGCGGCCGAAACCGATGAAACCGTTCTCATCACCGGAGAGACGGGTACGGGTAAAGACTACCTGGCGCGCCGAATCCACAACCTGAGTCCACGCCGGGAGCGTCTCTTCGTCAAGACCAATTGCCCCGCCCTGGCGTCGTCGCTCATTGAAAGCGAACTCTTCGGCCACGCCAAGGGCGCCTTCACCGGTGCCGACCACCAGCGGCTGGGACGATTCGAACTGGCCAACGGCGGCACCATCTTTCTGGACGAAGTGGCAGAGCTGCCTATCGCGCTGCAGGCCAAGCTGTTGCACGTTCTCCAGGATCGCCGCTTCGAGCGGGTCGGCGACAGCCGCTCCATTTCGATCGATGCGCGGGTCATCGCTGCTACGAACCGCAACCTTCTGAACAGCGTCCGCCAAAACAAATTTCGCCAGGATCTCTACTACCGGCTCAACATCATCCACATACCGGTGCCGCCCTTGAGGGAGCGCGTCGAAGACGTCCGTCTGCTCATTCTTCGTTTGACGCAGGCCGAAGCCCGGCGCACTTACAGAGAAGAGCCTTTCTACCCCGAATCGGCCCTCGATCGCCTCGAGACTTACGGGTGGCCCGGCAACGTGAGAGAGCTTAAAAACTTCGTCAAACGAATGCTGATCCAGAAGCCCGGCAAAACCATCACCGCCGACGAGATCGACAAACTGATCGAGCTTTCGGACGACCGCCTGGCCCCGCGGCTGAAGAAGTTTGTCTGCCTGGAAGATGTCGAGCGACGCCACATCGTGTGCGCCCTCCAGCATGCCAAGGGGAAGGTGGGAGGCGCCCATGGAGCGGCCCAGCTGCTCGGTTTGCCCCGCACCACCTTCCAATACCGTCTTAAAAAATTCGGTATCGACCCCAAACAATACGCATGATCAGCATAGCTTATGGTGCAGGGGACGGTGGCGCGAGGCGGGCTTTGCGGCGATGAGCGTTTCTGCCCGTATGCGGATTTTCGCCGGCACTTTGGCTTGTGTCCGGTGCGGGCTTCCCGCCTGGGATAGGAAGCGGGTCATAGGAACGGCTCGCAGGCAGCAAATGGGGGAACCCAGGACCGGTTAGCAAAAGGAGCCGCCATGACCAGCAACAGCCGTCTGGTGTATACCACCGCGAAAGGGCGCGTGTGCCCCGCTTGCGAGAGGCCCGCCGCCGATTGTGTCTGTCCTTCGATGACCGGGCAATCGGAAGGCGATGGTATCGTGCGGGTTTCCCGCATCACCAAAGGTCGCAAAGGCAAGGGGGTTACGGTGATCACCGGCCTGGATCGGCCACCCGTCGAACTCAAAGATCTGGCGCGGCAGCTCAAGCGATTGTGCGGATCGGGGGGGACGGTCAAAAACGGCACCATCGAAATCCAGGGCGACCACCGTGATCGGCTCGTGGCGGACCTGAAGGCGCGCGGGTACACCGTCAGGCGGGCTGGCGGGTAATACCCCAATCGATCACACCCCCAAAACGGCTTTGGTGGGGACATCCGTGTGGCTGACCCGCTTTCCGACATCGATCTGGGGTCGAATTTGGCGCTCAAGGCAACCAGCCGCCTTGCGGTCCTTAGCCGGCCCGCCGGCATCCCTGTGTGGGGGCATTTGAATATCCGCCGATCGGGATTATCTTCGCCCATTCGTCTAGCGCGCACGATGGCGTTTAACCCTTAAAGGAATGCCACCTTTGGATGATTCCCAGACGGCATCGACCACAGAGGCGACACATCCTCCGAACCAGGCGGCGCCCTCCTTTGGCAAGGCTTTCCGGTTCTGGCTCAAGCTGGGTTTTATCAGTTTCGGGGGGCCGGCCGGGCAGATCGCCGTGATGCACCATGAACTGGTGGAGCGCAAGCGTTGGGTCAGCAATGCCCGTTTTCTGAATGCCCTGAACTACTGCATGCTGCTGCCGGGGCCCGAAGCGCAGCAACTGGCGGTTTACATTGGCTGGCTGCTACACCGCATCCCCGGGGGGATCGTGGCCGGCGCCTTATTCGTGATTCCCTCCATGTTCATCCTTTTCGCTTTGAGCTACACCTATGCCGCCTACGGCAGCGTTCACTGGGTGGCGGCGATTTTCGCGGGTCTCAAAGCCGCCATTATGGCCATTGTCTTTGCGGCCGTGATCAAGATCGGTCAAAAAGCGCTCCAAAATGGCGTCATGCTGGCCATCGCCGCGCTGGCCTTCGTGGCCATCTTTTTTCTCGAAATCCCCTTCCCGCTGATCATCCTGGGAGCCGCCCTGGTCGGCTTTATCGGCAGCCGGTGGTATGTGGACACTTTCGATGTCATCCGGAGCCACGCGCCAGACGCTCAAGAGGCCGGCTACGCGCCCATCTGCCCTGACCCCGCGGTCTGCCATATCGACCCGTCACCTCGCCGAAGCGTTCTCCTGCTGGTCAGTTTTGCCGTCCTGTGGATCCTGCCGGTCGTGTTAATCGCGACGTTGCTGGTCAATCGGGTTTTTCTGGACGAAGCCCTTTTTTTCAGCAAGGCGGCCTTTTTGACCTTTGGCGGGGCCTATGCCGTATTGGCCTACATCGGCCAGGCCGGGGTAGGACAATTCGGCTGGCTCACGGGCGGCCAGATGATCGACGGCCTGGGGTTGGCCGAAACCACGCCCGGTCCCCTGATCATGGTGGTGCAGTTCGTGGGGTTCATGGCCGGATGGAATCAGCCCGGCAGCTGGTCCCCGCTGATGGGGGGCCTGGTGGGCTCCCTGGTGGCCACCTATTTCACCTTTTTGCCCTGTTTTTTCCTGGTCTTCCTGGGCGGGCCCTATATCGAACGCTTTCGCGACAATCGCCGGTTGTCTTCGGCGCTTTCCAGCATCACGGCCGCCGTGGTGGGCGTGGTCTTGAACCTGGCCGTCTGGTTCGGCCACCAGGTGTTGTTTCCCCCCGGTCTCGATTTCAACTGGCTGGCGGCCGGCATCGGGGTGGCGGCCTTCGTGGCCATGCAGGTTTTCAAGGTCGACATCCTGCTGGTGATTCTGGGCGCGGCACTGGCGGGATTGGGTGCCTTTGGGCTGGGGGGATAGACGGCCTTGCACCGGCTAGCGCCCCGGACGACCGGGTTCGCTGCCTGATGGAAGGCACACGCATCGCAGTCAGGGGGTCAAAAGCGTCTTCCCTTTACCCTGCAATGGTTTTGATCCGGCAATTTTGGCCAAAATGCGGCCCGGACGGGCGAAGCGATCGGCACTGCGGGCGAACAAAAGGCCGTCGGCGGTGGCCTTAACGGATTGAACGCGATCGCCGGATACCCCTGCCAGAGGATTGATCACTTCCGCCACCACCTCCCCGGCTTGCACCGCCTCACCAGGCGCCTTGCAAAAGACCACGACCCCGGGACGGGGCGCTTTGATGTGCTCCACACCGCTCAAGGGGGTGGCCTCGCAGGCCAGCGCGGGTAGCGGTGATACGTCACCCCGCAGCAGCCCCCGGCGTGTGAGGAAGGCCAGAATGTGGTCAGCATCCCGTCCGGCCGTTTCATGGTCGAGATCGGCCAGCCCGCGCAATTCCACCGTTGCGGCCAGACAGGCCGGCGGAATGGGGTGTTCCGGAAAACGGGCCGCCAACTGGAACCAGATCCGGCTGCAGGCTTCATCGAAGGGGGTCCCACCGGAATCATCCGCCAGGAGGGTCGCCCGGGCGCCGAGCTGGGCAGGAAGATCGCGGTCGCGGGGCCAGAGGGAGGCGCCCATGTAGACATGGATGACGGCTTGAAAATCGCAGTGCAGATCCAGGACAATGTCGGCATCATAGGCCAGGGAAAGCAGTTTGCGCTTGAGATGGCCGGCTTCGTCTTCAGGCCTCAGGGTTTTCAAAACGGTACCGGTGGCCTGGCGGATGATCCGGACGTTGTCGTGCGGCGAATTGCCGAGGTCCGCCGGGACCCGATCGGCAATCTGATCGGCAAGGTTCGCAAAGCGGCGGTTGAAATTGATGCCGTTTAAAAAATCAAAGCGGCCCCGAAGCCCGTCGTCACGCCACTGGCTCAGGCCGATGGGATTGGCCACCGGCACCAGAAGGATGTCGCCGCAAATGCGACCCGCCGCATCGGCCCGCTCGAGTCGGTTCATGAGGTGGTGCATGACCAGAAAGCCCGGGGCTTCATCGGCGTGCAGGCCGGCCTGCAGGTAGGCTTTGCGTGGTGTGGATCGATCCCCAAAGCGATGGATGGTCAGGGTGCGGGTATTGCCCATGCTGGCGCCGGGCAGGGTGTAGGTCTCAGTGGTGTGCGTGCCCATTTTCAGACCCTTGGCGGGACTTGGGTAGACGTCTGGGGCCGCAGATGGGCGAACCATCGCATTTCGAGTCTTTTGAGAAGAAAGACGATGATAAAGGTAAGGGTCATATAAAAGACGGCGGCCGTCAGAAAGGCTTCATAGGGGCTGTAGAAACGTGAATTGATGAACCGTGCCGCGCCGGTGATGTCGACAATCGTGATCACGCTGGCGATCGAACTGCCGTGCAGCATGAAGATGATCTCGTTGCCGTACTGGGGCAGGGCTCGCCGGAAGGCACTGGGCAGCAGGATCCGGCGCAACATGAGCAGGCGTGACATGCCGGCGGCCATAGCGGCTTCGACCTCACCGTGGGGTGTGGCCTCGATGGCCCCCCGCAGGATTTCGGTCGTGTAGGCGCCGGTGTTCAGGGTAAACGCGAAAAGGGCGCAGAACCAGGCCTCCTTGAAAAAAGGCCACACGAAACTGGCCTTGATGGCCTCGAACTGACCAAAGCCGTAGTAAATGATAAACATCTGCACCAGCAGCGGCGTCCCCCGAAAAAAGTATACATAGGCGCGAATGGGGGCCTGGATGAAAAAATTCTTGGAGGTCCTCAGAACCGCCAAGGGGACCGCAAGCGTCAGTCCCAACAAGAGGGAGATCGATACCAGGACCAATGTGGTTTTGAGCCCCGCGAAATAGACGTCGATATTTTCCAGAATAATTGCCAGATCCATGGGTCAGGCCTTTATGACGCCGACACTGTAACGCTCCTCGAGCCATTTCAGGGCGGTGACGGAAATACTGGTAATAATGAGGTAATTGATGGCCACCACGATGTAAAAGGTAAACGGCATGCGGGTGGCGCCGGCGGCCAGTTGGGCTTTGCGCACCATGTCGTCCAGTCCGATAATCGACACCAGGGCGGTGGTCTTGACCAGAACCAGCCAGTTGTTGCCGAACCCGGGGATGGCATGACGGATCATCTGGGGCAGCGTGATCCGGAAAAAGGTCTGGCTGCGGCTCATGCCGTAGGCGTAGGCGGCCTCGATCTGGCCCCGGGGAACGGCCAGAATGGCCCCGCGAAACGTCTCGGTCATATAAGCCCCGAAGATAAACCCGATGGTGGACACCCCGGCCATGAACGGGTTGATATCGATGTAATCTTCGTATCCCACCAGGGGGGCCATCTGGTTGATAAACACCTGGCCCCCGAAGAAAATCAGCAGCATCAGAACCAGGTCCGGGATACCGCGGATAATGGTGGTGTAAGTCTGGGCGCCCAACTGCAGGGTTTTGGAGGCCGACAGTTTGGCCAGGGCGCCAAAGATCCCCAGCAGCATCGAGATGAACAGCGAGGCCAGGGACACTTCGATGGTCAGTAGGGTGCCCTCGAGGATGCTGGCACCGTATCCATGCAGGCTAAACATAAGCGTTTCGTCCGGGCATTACGCGGGTGGATGTTTGCCGCGGCGGTTTCCGGTAGAGGAAACCACCGCAGCCAAGGGCATCAAAACGGCTATTCGCCGTAGACGTTGAAATCGAAGTATCTATCCTGGATTTGCTTGTAGGTGCCGTCAGCCCGAATCTTATCGATGGCCTTGTTGAACATTTCCACCAGGTCTTTGTCCTGCTTGCGGATGGCGATGCCGGCGCCGTCACCGAACCATCTCTGGTCGGTCAGGTCAGGGCCGATGAACTGGTAGTCCTGGCCCTCGGGTTTTTTGAGAAAGCCGTCGGAGAGGGCCACGCTGTCGGCCAGGAGCATGTCCACGCGGCCGGCCACCAGATCCAGATAGGCCTCATCCTGGGTGCCGTAGCGCACCACCTCGACATCCTTGCCATAGTTGTCGGTGAGGTATTTATCATGAATCGTGGCCCGCTGGACACCGACTTTTTTGCCTTTGATGGCGTCCTTGGAGAACGCGC
>JASFFM010000144.1:0-9571 GCA_050124295.1 Desulfobacterales bacterium
AAACGGCCTTCCAGGCCGTAACCCACCTCGATGCGCAGCTTGCGCTCCGCCCGGGCAATCAGAAGGATGGCACCATTGTCCAGCCCCTGCTGCCCGATTTTCCACTGCTCGGCGACGCGGATGGAATAATCTTCCAGGCTGTCGCCCTCCAGCGAGTCAATTGTCAAAACAACGATCTGGGTGCTGTCGGAGGTTTCCAGATCACGCAGCAGACGATCGAGATACTGTTCGGTGGCACCGGAAAGCATCTCCGCCGTGTCGTTGACCCGACCCTTCAGGGGGGGCACCTCGAGGGCATGCGCCACCACGGGCACCAACAGACAGGCCAGGGTCAGCAGAATCAACCGCCGTCCACGATTGAAAACAAGAGCAGATGGCATGCCGCGCTATTCCGTGAAGGTGACGGTGGGTACCTGCTGGGCCGCCGCATCAGCCTTGAAGTATTCCTTGCGTTCAAGATTCAGCAGGAGGGAGTTGGTCAGGCTGTTGGGAAACTTGCGAATGGCGAAGTTGAATGTTTCCACCGCCTGGTTGTAGCGTTGACGGGCCACATTGATGCGGTTTTCGGTGCCTTCCAGCTGGTTCTGAAGATCGAGAAAATTCTGGTTGGCCTTGAGATCGGGGTAGCGTTCCACCACCACCATGAGCCGGGCCAGGGCCGATGAAAGGGCCCCCTGGGCGGCCTGCAGCTGCTGCATGGCCTGGGGATTGCCCAGATCGTTCGCCGTGAGTTGTACCGAAGTGGCCTTGGCGCGGGCATTCACCACCGCCTCCAGGGTTTCGCGCTCGTGGGCGGCATACCCTTTGACCACCGCCACCAGGTTGGGGATCAAATCGCCCCGGCGCTGCAGATTGGACTCCACGTCACCCCAGCTTTTGAAAACGGCTTCCTCGAGTTGCTGCATGGTATTGTAGCCACACCCGGAGAAAGTAGCGGCGGTCAAAGCCAAATACAATACGACCAATATCCTGTTCAAGATGCGTTCCATGGGTTGCCTCCCGTCATCGGGTTCTCAGATCGAGCCGGTCCGGATCGCGCCTCCCGGCTATTGCGGTTCTTGCGATCCCGAATGATGCCTTGTTCTGGTCTTTTCAGGGTTTGAATACTTTGCTTCCTTCGGGGGTATCCTGAACCAGATAGCCCCGGTCCTGGATCGCGTCGCGCAATTCATCCGAAAGGGCCCAGTTCTTGTCAGCCCGTGCCTGGAGCCGTTCGGCCGCCATGCGCTGGATATCGTCCGGCAGAGCGTCCTCCTGGTCGACCGCTTGCAGATCGAATCCCAGCACCCGGTCAAAGTCGAACAGGGTGGCCAATTTGTCCGTGGCGCTCAAAGCAGACTTGAGAAGTTCCTGAACCACGGCCATCGCCCGCGGCATATTCAGATCATCATTGATTTCCTGCCGAAACTTATCACGGTAGGCGACACTGAGCCGGCCCTGGGCCAGGACATCCCCAGCCTCGTTTCTTAGGGTGCGCACCTGGTTGCGAAGATGCTGCAGGCCGTTGCGGGCGGCTGCGATGGCCCTTTCACTGTACTCCATGGGCTTGCGGTAATGGGTCAGGAAGGTGGCATAGCGATACGCCAGGGGGTCTAAATCTTGTTGGAGAAAGGCGTTTTCCAGGGTCAGAAAATTGCCTTCGCTCTTAGCCATTTTTTTGCCCCCGGCAATGATCAGAAAGGCGCCGTGCATCCAGACCTTGAAAAAGGGTTGGCCGGTGGCCGCCTCGGACTGGGCAATTTCGTTGGTGTGATGGACATCGATGTGATCCGTGCCACCGCAGTGAATATCCAGCTGATCGCCCAGATACTTCATGCTCATGGCCGAGCATTCGATATGCCAACCGGGAAATCCGGTTCCCCAGGGAGCGTCCCATTCCATCTGGCGCTGGACGCCGGGCGGAGAGAATTTCCACAGGGCGAAATCGGTGGCGTTGCGCTTCTCGGGGTTTTTTTCGACCCGCGCGCCCTCCTGAAGGGCATCCAGTTTCTGATGAGAAAGCCGAGTGTAGCCTGGGAACCGGGCCGTGTCGAAATAGACCCCGTCCGTGGTGCGATAGGTGAATCCTTTTTCTTCCAACTGCTGAATCAATGCGATCTGCTCCGGAATGGTGTCCGTGGCTTTGCACCAGATCGTCGGCGGCAGGATATTCAACCTGTCGAGATCGGCCTTGAAGGATTGGGTATAGTAATCGGCAATCTCCCACGCCGTCTTGCCTTCACGCCGGGCACCTTCTTCCAGCTTATCCTCGCCCATGTCCCGATCGCCGGTCAGGTGGCCCACATCCGTGATATTCATCACGTGTTTGACCGCAAAGCCGTTATAGATCAGGGTGCGCTTCAGAATATCTTCAAAAAGATAGGTGCGCAGATTGCCGATATGGGCGTAATTGTATACCGTCGGCCCACAGGTGTACAAACCGACCGCATCCGGTCGAAGGGATTCAAATTTTTCTTTAGACCGGGTCAAGGTATTGTAGAGACGTAGCGTCATGATGCGCAGCCCTCTAGTAAAGGTTGTTGCGGCGGCGGCTTTGAAATGCCATCCAGGTCGGGTGGATGGGGTTTGCGGCCGATGACCATAAAAAAGCCCTGTCGTCGCGACGGCAGGGCTTAAGGGCGATATCGTCCAACGACGAAACCTTACTTCTCTTCTTTTTGCTCGCTTGGATCGCTGTCTTCAGGGGCCGCATCCGCTTCGACGTCCGGGGTGTCAATTGCCGGCGCATCCGCCTTGGCTTCCGTCGACGGTTCCGGGGCGGTCGCTTCCGGTCTGGTCTCGGCTTCTGTGGTCGCTGATTCCGGGGTAACCGCCGGTGTTGCCGCGACGGCCGGGGCCGCCTTCTTGCGACGGCGTGGTTTTTTCTTCTTTTTGGGTTCCGGTGTCACGAGTTCCACAAGCGAAATCGGAGCGGCATCTCCAGGCCGCATTCCGATTTTGACGACCCGGGTATAACCACCGCTGACCTCGGCAAAGCGCTTGGGAGCCTCCGTAAAAAGCTTATGGACGACATCTTTTTCCCGAATGATCGCCATGGCCTGACGGCGGGCATGCAAATCACCCCGCTTGGCAAGCGTCACCAACTGATCCGCCCAACGACGGAGTTCCTTGGCTTTGGCGTCCGTCGTACGAATTCGCTCATGCTTGAACAAGGAGGTCACCATGTTCCGAAACATGGCCTTCCTGTGGCTAACCGTCCGATTAAGTTTAATTCCAGCTCTTCGGTGTCTCATAGAATCGCTTACACTCCTTCTTCGACCTCTTCCTCAGGCGGTGTGAAACCTTCCAGTTTCATCCCTAAAGCGAGGCCCATCTCCGTCAAGACCTCTTTGATTTCGTTCAGTGATTTACGGCCGAAATTCTTGGTCTTCAGCATCTCGGCTTCCGTTTTGCTGACAAGCTGATAAATTTTGTGAATGTCGGCATTCTTTAAGCAGTTGGCACTGCGCACGGAAAGCTCCAGTTCCTCGACACTGCGATATAAATTCTCATTGAAATCATGAGGTTCGCCGTCACTCACCTGTTTTTCCTGGTTGGGCTCCACCGCCTCATCAAAATTAATAAAGATACTCATCTGTTCTTTAAGAATCTTAGCGGCATAGGCTAACGCATCTTCCGGCGTCACGCTGCCGTCCGTCCAAATCTCCAGGGTTAGTTTATCGTAGTCGGTACGCTGTCCGACACGCGCGTTGGCCACAACATAGTTGACGCGCTTGATGGGTGAGAAAACAGCATCGATGGGGATGGTGCCCACAGGGGCCTCTTCATCTTTGTTCTGCTCTGAGAGTGCGTAGCCTTTTCCGACCTGCACGGTCATCTCCATGTTCAGGCGGCCTTCGGATGTAAGTGTTGCGATATGGTGATCAGGGTTTAACACTTCACAGGCCCCGTCATCACTTATAATATCAGCCGCGGTTACAACCCCTTCGGCCTCCTTGTCAATCCGGATGATCCGGGGGGAGGCGTCTTTGGTTCTAAATCGGATCGATTTAAGATTGAGAATGATCTCGGAAACGTCTTCAAAAACACCGGGGATCACACTGAATTCGTGCATGACCGAGTCGAACTTGACCGATGTGACCGCCGCACCGTACAGCGAAGACAGAATGATACGCCGCAAGGAATTACCAATGGTGATCCCATATCCGCGCTCAAGCGGCTCGCAGACGAATTTCCCGTAAGATCCGTCACTGGTTACCTGGACTTTCTCCGGCGTAATCATTTGCTGCCAGTTCATGTACATTAGGTCTTTTGACGACATGTTGATTTCTCCAGATGGTTGGGAGGATAGCAGACAATCCACGGCCAAAGTTTGCCGCGCACGAGCATAAAATGAGCGCTCTGTCTTCGGTCGATCGGGCCGTCTTCGCTACTTCGTGTAAAGCTCGACGATGAGTTGTTCCTGTATCGGCATTGTCAGATCGTCACGCACCGGAAGCCCCTTGACGACCCCTTTGAAAGCCTCTTTTTCCAATTCGATCCACTGGGGGACCCCTCGGCGAACAACGGCATCAAGGGCATCGTTTATTGACTGTATCTTGCGGCTTTTTTCACGCACCTCAACGACATCGCCCGGTTTGATGAGAAAAGAGGGGATATTCACTTTTTTCCCGTTGACCAAAAAATGATTGTGGCGCACAAAATGGCGTCCCTGGGTGCGAGAATTGACAAATCCCATACGGTAGACCGAATTGTCCAAGCGGCGCTCCAGAAGGATCAGAAGGTTTGTGCCCGAAATACCCTTGAGCCGGTGGGCGCGTTGAAAAAAAATGCGAAATTGTTTCTCCGTCAGCCCATACAAACGTTTGACTTTTTGTTTCTCACGCAGCTGAATCCCGTAATCAGAAATTTTGCGGCCACGGCGTTCGCCATGCTGCCCGGGCGGGTATCCACGGCGATCAAAAGCGCATTTATCTGAATAACAACGATCTCCCTTGAGGAAGAGTTTCATGTTCTCTCGCCGGCAAAGCCGACAAACGGAACCGGTATATCGTGCCAAATTATCCTCCTTTACGTCCGCGAAGACGGTATCTTTATATGGCTTTAAAACTAAACACGACGTCTTTTCGGGGGGCGGCAGCCATTATGGGGCACAGGGGTGACATCTTTGATCATGGTCACATTAAATCCTGCCGCCTGAAGTGCCCGCAAAGCTGATTCTCTTCCGGGTCCGGGGCCTTTGACATAGACTTCCACCGTTTTCATGCCATGTTCCTGGGCTTTTTTGGCCGCGTCCTGGGCTGCCAGTTGTGCCGCAAAGGGCGTGCTTTTGCGGGATCCCTTGAAACCCTGAAGACCGGCACTGGACCAGGCAACGGCATTTCCCATAGGGTCGGTAATCGTAATAATCGTATTGTTGAACGTGGACTGGATATGTACGACGCCCGACGAGATATTCTTTTTGACTTTTTTCTTGGTACGGGTTTTTTTCGGCATTTATTCTAATCCCTGATAAATGGTATGTTACTTCTTTTTCACGCCACCCTTTTTCTTCACGGCTGCGCGTTTGGGGCCTTTTCGTGTTCTGGCATTCGTGCTGGTGCGCTGCCCGTGAACCGGCAGCCCCTTGCGATGACGAAGCCCCCGGTAGCTTCCAAGATCCATCAGGCGCTTTATATTCATGGCAACCTCCGAGCGGAGCTCGCCTTCAACCCTGTAGCGGTCATCGATGATCTTGCGAATATTGCTAACTTCGGATTCGGTAAGCACATCCGTTTTCGTATTCGGATCGATTCCCAGCTTGGCCAGAATCTCTTGTGAGGTCGTGCGTCCAATGCCGTAAATATACGTCAGGCCGATTTCCACCCGCTTATTTTTTGGTAAATCTACGCCCGCAATTCGTGCCAAAGCTACTCCTCCTCTATCCCTGACGTTGTTTATGCCGCTTGTTTTCGCAAATCACCCGTACCACGCCTTTGCGACGAATGATTTTGCATTTACTGCACATCTTTTTCACGGATGCCCTGACTTTCATCGTAAGTACTCCTCGTTAATAGCCGCTTTTACGTGAAGTGGATGCCCTATAATCAAGCGTTCCTCTTCCAGATCATTTTGACCGGTAGGTAATTCGGCCCCGGCTCAGGTCATAGGGTGACAGCTCTACCGTAACGGTATCCCCCGGAAGGATTTTGATGAAATGCATGCGCATCTTCCCGGATATGTGGGCTAAAACTTGGTGACCATTCTCGAGCTCTACCTTGAACATCGCGTTCGGCAGCGTTTCCAAAACGGTACCCTCAACTTTTATCGCTTCCTCTTTGGCCATATTCGCCCCCGGTATCAGTTGCCGCCAAATTCCTATAGTTTAATGCGTTGCCCTCTGCCGTTCCATCGCGGCGCGTGCTGAGTATGATCAGCGGCTGCGAACACTCGGTCCGGCTTTTTTCAGAAACCCCTCGTAATGGCGGGTCAGCATATGTGATTCAATCTGAGAAATCGTATCGATGGAAACGCCGACCACGATCAACAGCGCGGTGCCCCCAAAATAAAAGGGAACGTCAAATCGCGCAATCAGGATCGAGGGCAGGACACACACGGCCGAAACATAAATGGCGCCACCCAAGGTAAGTCGCGTTAAAACCTTATCGATGTAGTCGGCCGTACGCTTGCCCGGTCGTATACCCGGGATGAAACCACCCTGCTTTTTCATGTTGTCGGCGACATCGACCACATTGAAAGTGACCGCCGTATAAAAATAGCAGAAGAAAAAGATAAAACCGATAAACAGCAACTCGTACCAAACGTTTCCAGGTCTCAGCGTCTCGGCAATCGTCTGCATGATTGGTACGTCGATAAAACTGGCAATCGTCGCCGGGAACATAATGATGGATGATGCAAAGATCGGTGGAATAACGCCGGACTGGTTGATTTTCAAAGGTAAGTGGGTGCTTTGCCCACCATAGAGACGGCGGCCCACGACCCGCTTAGCGTATTGTACCGGAATACGGCGCTGGCCTTGTTCGACGAAAATAATGAATGCCACCACCAGGGCCATAAACACCAGAAGTATCAAGACCAGGAATATGTTCATGGTGCCTGATCGCAACAATTCCAAGGTAGCACCAACGGCTGCTGGTGCCCGCGCCACGATACCAGCAAAGATAATCAGCGAAATACCGTTGCCGATGCCCCTTTCGGTAATTTGCTCCCCCAGCCACATGATGAAGGCCGTTCCCGCTGTCAGCGTAATCACGGTCAGGGGAATGAACATGGCAGCCGGAATGGCGTTGGCATTTCCCTGAACCAGGCCGTAGCTGATGCCGAAACCCTGGATGATACTCAAAAAAACGGTTCCATAGCGGGTGTACTGGGTGATCTTTTTGCGCCCCTGCTCGCCTTCCTTGGACAGTCGTTCCAGATGAGGAACCACGACGGTCAATAGTTGCAAAATAATCGAAGAGCTGATGTAAGGCATAATGCCCAGCGCGAAAATCGAAAAGCGCTCCAGAGCACCGCCCGAAAACAAATCCACGATTCCGAGAACGGCCTGAAAGCGGTTGAAAATCTCCGCTAAGGCAGCGCTGTCGATCCCCGGAACAGGCACGTTGACGCCGATACGGTAAACCACCAGGAGCGCCAAGGTATAAAAAATGCGCTTTTTTAATTCGGGGATTTTGAATATATTCTGGAAACCGCTACCTACCATTTACAGGACCTCGACTGTTCCGCCGGCGGCGGAAATCTTTTCCTGGGCACTTTTGCTGATCGCGTTTACCTTGATCTGAAGAGGAAAATCGATTTCGCCCTGCCCAAGTAATTTAATCCCGTCATAAGCGCCTTTGATCAAACCGGTTTTGAGCAGTGCAATTTCATCCACCGTGCTGCCACTTTCAAATCGGGCCAGATCGCGAATGTTGATAACAGCAAAATGCTTCTTGAAAATATTGGTGAAACCGCGTTTGGGAAGACGCCGATGAATCGGCATCTGACCGCCTTCATAACCCGGGCGGACACCCCCGCCGGAGCGTGCGCCCTGTCCCTTGTTGCCACGTCCGGCCGTTTTCCCCCAACCGGAGGCCACACCCCGCCCAACGCGCTGGCGCGGCCGGCGTGAACCCTTTGCCGGTGAAAGTTCGTTGAGTTTCATCAATGACTCTCCTCAGTCCTTACCAGGTGGGATACCTTGTGCACCATGCCGCGGATCTCCGGCGTATCCACCAGTTCGACTGTCTTATTCATTTTCGTGAGCCCCATGCCGCGCAGAACTTTTCGGTGCTTTTCGGGTCTGCCGACCATGCTCCTGACGAGTGTAATTTTAAGCTTCTCTGCCATGGATTGATTCCCCTACTACAGTTCGTCGACACTCTTGCCCCGCCGTGCGGCAACTTCTCTCGGGCTTTCCAGCATTTCGAGCCCGGCCAATGTTGCTTTGACAACATTGTGCGGGTTGTGTGATCCCATACATTTGGTTAAAATATTTTGAATGCCGACCGCCTCCAAGACGGCACGCACCGCCCCTCCGGCAATCACCCCTGTACCCTGGGAAGCAGGCTTCAACAAAACACGGCCAGCCCCGAATCGGCCGATGACCTCATAAGGAATCGTGCCCTCGGTAAGCGGAACCTTGATCATGGTCTTTTTAGCTTTTTCGACGCCTTTGCGGATAGCCTCCGGCACTTCCCCCGCCTTGCCCAAGCCAAACCCCACGGATCCCTGGCCATCGCCAACCACAACAATAGCGCTAAAACTGAAACGCCGACCACCTTTGACAACCTTGGCCACACGATTGATGTGGACGACCTTGTCGATGAATTGATTATCAGCTGCATCTTGTTTGAACAAGGGACTGCCTCCTTCACAGCGGTTTAAAAGGGCTAGAACTCAAGCCCAGATTCTCTGGCACCTTCCGAAACGGCCTTTACGCGCCCATGGTAAAGAAAACCGTTGCGGTCGAAGACCACCTTCTTGATGCCCTTTTCCCGGGCCCGTTCGCCGACCTGTTTGCCGATAAATGACGCAAGCGCAATTTTGTTTTCAAAAGCCTCACGCTTCCTGACTTCGGATTCTGTGCTGGAGGCGGAAACCAGGGTAAAACCGCTTGTATCATCGATGATTTGGGCATAAATATGTTTTGCACTGCGGAAGACGCAAAGTCGCGGTCGGGCGGTGGTGCCTTGCACGCGTTTGCGGATTCGCCGTCTGCGTTTGATTCGTGCCAATCTTTTCGGTTCTATCGCACCCATTTGCTCTATCCTTGTGAGATTTCGCGGGTAATGGCGACGCCGCGGCCATTTTCGACCCAACTGACCGCCTTATTGCCATCCGCTTACTTGGTACCGGTCTTGCCGGCCTTTCGAATGATTCGCTCTTCGGCGTACTTTATCCCCTTCCCTTTATATGGCTCGGGGGGGCGAAGCTTGCGGATGGAGGCCGCTGTTTGACCAAGGAGCTCCTTATCGATGCAGGCCAGCTTGATAATCGTGTTTTTATCGACACTGGCGGAGACATCTTTGGGAAGATCATAATTGACCGGATTGGAAAACCCCAGATTGAGTGTCAGCGTGTTGCCTTTTACTTCGGCCCGATAACCAATGCCATTGATTTCCAACACACGCTCAAATCCCTTATCGAC
>JASFFM010000145.1:0-9502 GCA_050124295.1 Desulfobacterales bacterium
GGAGCAATCCCATGCGGGATAGACCAAACCCCAGCATGAAAAAACCGGCCACCAGCGCCAGTCCGGCCTGGATGCCGGTCATCCATACCAGGGGATTGGCCTGGGTCTGACCCGCCGTTAAAACGATCGCCCCACCAATGCCGCCCATGACCAGACCGGCGATGGTGTAGGTTGCAATGCGGCCGGCGTGGTAGCTCCCGTGCGCCTTCATCCCGCCGATTTGGCCGGGAAAAGCGAAAACCAGGGGTCCACACATGCCCAGGCAATGCCCCGTGCCCAGAAACCCCATCAGGAACAGGGCATATCCATCCCAATAATCCACGGCCGACCTTCCAAATCATCGCCCCTATTGACAGGGCCAATCAGTTTGTACAGACTGATAGCATCTTCTGGGGCCGGTGGAAACCCCGGGCCGCAAAGGTGCCCATCGGGCGCCGGCCATGGCGGGTCAAGGCCAATCCAGCAAATTTCGTCCCATGATGGAAAACGCTTTTTCCGGCAACCGGCGGCAAAAGCGCACAGGTAACCCAACAGGGCGGGATTTAAGCATTATGACACATGGTCTGAGGCAGAGCTTGCATTCGGGACTAGGGGGCCTTCGCCTGGCCTGTCCGCTTCTGGGATCCGGATGCCTATGGGTGGCCATCCTCCTCATGATCCCGGCGACAGGCCTGACGGAGGGGCCGGCACCGGGACGGGAAACGCTCGGTCCCGGGGGCGGCATGCGCATCGACGCCCACGATCGCTGTCCCGTGTGCGCCATGCTGCCCATACGCTACCCGCGGTTCGCCGCAGCTATCGAACGCCGGGATGCACGCACTTACTATTTCTGCTCCCCGGGATGCATGCTCAGGGCCTGGCTGCAGCCCGATCTTTTTCTGGGTATATCAGCAGAGCTACTGAAACGGCCGCTTGTTCTGGAATACCTGAGCGGCGAGACCCTCGATGCCCGAGAGGTCTTCTGGGTATCCGGATCCGATGTGGTGGGACCCATGGGCCCGGCCCTGGTGCCGTTAAAAAATAGAACCCACCTGGAGGCTTTCCGCCGGCGCCACGGTGGGCAACACGTCTTTCGCCTGAAAGAACTCAACCATGCCAACTGGGAACACCTCACCGGAAAACAATCGCCCAACCCCTGACGCCCGGCCGGAGCGCCACCCACCGCGGCTCCCCGGTCAGAGGCGTCCCCAGGACCGGCTGGAGCTGGCCCGCGGGCTCGTTGGTGCCGCCCTGCTTACGGTTGCCCTGATGGTTGTGACCCTTGGGGTCGACACGCTCCGGGGAGTGCGCACGCACGAGGACCAGGCCGCCGCCCTTTACCGGGCCATCGGATTGAATGAACTGGCCCTGACACCTTCCGGCCGACAGGCCCGGCGGCCGGCACAGCTGCCCACCGCGATCGACTGGCGGTATGACCCGGCCCTTCCCAAACAAGCGCCGGAGGAAATCCTCCTGTTGGATCGCAACCAACTGACGGCGCCCGAGGCGATCGCACCATGACGCCCAACCGTTCCGCCCAAGTCATCTGGGCCGGTCGCGAACTCCTGCGCCACCCTGGTACCACTTTACTCATCGCGCTTTGCCTGGGGCTGCTGACAGCCCTCATCACCACCGGCCTGTTGCTGTCGCAGGCCCTGACCGCCACCACCCACCGGATTTTGTTATCCCAGGGGCCGGATCTTGTCGTCCGCCGCCTCAATCCCACCGGCTGGCAGCCCATCAGCGAACAGGCGACCGCTCTGGCTTTGGCGATTCCCGGCATCATCGATGCCTATCCGCGGGTCTGGGGCACCGCCCAGGCCCCCCAGGGTATCGTGACGGCCGTGGCCATGGACTCCCAAACCATCCAACGCCTGAAGGTCCCTCTGCCCATCAAGGCCCCCAATCCCGGAGAAGCATTGGTCGGCCGGGGGGTTCGCATCCCGGAAACCCCAGCGCTTCTGAAGCTGCATAGCGTGAATGATATCCTTGTCCGTGTTGTGCAACGCTTTCCGCCGGAAGTCGACCTGGTGACCCATGACCTGGTCATGCTTCATCCCCACGATGCTCGAAAGCTTTTCGGACTGCCCGCAGGCGCGGTCAGTGATCTGGCCCTGATGGTATTTCACCCCGCTGAAGCCACCGCCGTGGTGCCGGAACTGTCCCGGGCGTTTCCCTGGCCGGTCCATATCGCCACCCGTCAGGAGACGCTCAAACACTACGCCGCTTCCTTTGGGCGCCGTGGCGGTCTGGGGCTGCTGCTCTATCTGCCTGCCGCCATGGCCTTGATTCTTCTGGTGACCGGCGTCATCCGGCAGCAGATCGGCGGGCGCGCCCGGGTGGGTCTGCTCAAGGCCCTGGGCTGGACCAGCCGCGACATCGTGACCCACCAAATCACCAAAGCGCTGGTGGTGGCACTGCCTGCCATCGCCCTGGGCCTGATGATCGCCTACGGCCTGGTTTACGCGCCGGTTCGACATTGGAGCGGTTATCTCCTCCTGGGATGGCAGGATACCGCCCCGCTGCTCAATCTTGATGCCGGCCACGCGGCACCGATCTTTATCGAAGTTGCGGGCATGGTGCTGATTCCGTTTTTGGCGGCCGTTCTTTGGTCATCGCTGGTGCAAGCGGCCGCTGACCCGCAGGATCTACTGAATGAGGGGGGCTGATCGTGAACAGGCGGCTTGAATGCCACAATCTGACCTATCGGCACCCCAACGGGTACGCCTCCCCATCGGCCGCCCCTCTCCTGCGGCGCATCGACGCCCTTTTCCCCGGTGGCCAGGTCAGTCTGGTCAGCGGCCCGAGCGGGGCGGGTAAAAGCACCTTGCTTCATCTGCTGGCCGCTCTCCTGCGGCCCACAAGTGGCGAAATCGTCGCCGACGGACAACCGGTATCCCGCTGGCTGACCACCCACCGGGATCGCTGGCGCCGCCATCTGGGGATTGTTTTTCAGCAGGATCGTCTGGTCAGCCGTCTGACGGCCCTGGAAAACGTGATGCTGCCCTTGATCCCCCGGTCCGGCGGTCCGCACCAATGGCGCCGCCGCAGCCAGGAGATGCTCTCCCGTCTCAATGCCGGGGCGCTGGCCGGGAAAATGGTTGCCGCGCTTTCGGGTGGTCAGCGGCAAAGGGTGGCGGGCGCCCGGGCGCTTGTGAATCGACCGGATTACCTACTGGCGGATGAACCGGTCGCCCACCAGGATCTGGACAATGCCCGCCGTGTGGGAGACCTTTTGCAGCAAGCGGCCGATAGGGGTGCGGTGGTGGTCGTCGCCGCCCACGATCGCCATGTGGCCGATTGGCTCAAGGTCGATCAACACCTGATTCTGTCCAACGGATATCTGCAATCCTCATCATGACACGACACCCGTTGCTGATTGCCGTCCTGACGACCGACCTCCTGACCTTCCTGCTTGTCCTGGCCGCAGCGGTCACCGCGTTTCGAATCGCGCTCCACTGGGATCCCAAGGATACCGGCGAAGGACAGCTGCGTCTGCAAACCCAATCGGAAACCGCCGCCTTGGCAATTGCCTGGGCTTTCGGACTGCACCTTTTCGCCACTGCGGCCCTGGTTTACGGCCTGACCAATCTCCTCCCCGACATGGTCCCGGGGGCCATGTGCGGCACGGGCGTCATCCAGGCCATGCACAGCGGGGGGCCACGCATGGTTATTTTCCGGCTACTGGGTCTGGTGATCCTCTGGGTTTGGCGGCGGATGGAAAAGGTGAATCAATCCCAGCCGGAAGGCCCTTTGGTGCCCATCAATGCACGCCTGATCCTGCTGGCCCTCCCGGTGTTCGGCCTCGCCCTGCAGGCCTTCTGGCAAGCCTCCCTGGCCATGGACCTGCAACAACCGGTGGACTGCTGCGCTGTCATCTATGATCAGTTTGCATCCCGACAGGAAGCCCTTCTCACCATGGGTGTCGCCAGCCCAATCTGGCTGACGGTTTTTGGGGGCTTGACCGTCACCGTGGCCGCCGGCGCCCTGGTGGTATGGCAAACCCCCACCCGCCGACGGCTGATGATGGTTCTGCCGGTCCTGGCGGGCGCCTGGCTGCCCGTCGCCGCGATCACCCTGGTGCGCATATTAAGCGCCGGCCATTACGGGGTCCTGCACCATCACTGTCCCTGGTGCCTGTTTCTGCCGGAGCATCACCTGGCCGGTTTTCCCATCTGGGCCGCCTGGATGCTCGTGGCCATGGAAACACCGGCCGTCCTGGTGCTGGCCACAGTCGCTGTTCGACAGCCTGCCGCGGTCGGTCGCGCGGCCCGGCACCAGGCCGGATACGCCGCCCGCAACAGCCTGCTGGCAATCCTTCTTTTCGCCGTCCTGGCGGCAGGCCCCACCATCTGGTGGCGTCTGCACTTTGGCAATTGGTTGATCGGCTGAGAGCCCGTGATCGCTTTATCGGGCCGGCAGGTTGCGGTCATTGTCGCCCACCGCGATGCTCCCTGCGCCGGCGACGGCAAGAAAACCATGCATTTAGCCCGCTTAGGCGGTTTTTCCCCTTGCCATGACAATCCCATTTGATATACAAATCATCGTTGCGAATCACTTTTTATTTGATGAGGGCCGTTCATTCATCGGGCAGGATAAAACCACGCGCCGCAAGTCTCATGTTGGCGGCTGGTGTGACAACCCGGAATAAAGCGCGCCTTGCCGGCCCATCTCGCGCCGGCCCTCATGAAAGTGGCGCGGTAGGACGACCGTCCGCCCCAATCTTAGGCGTTTCCCGCATTAACCTGAAACCAAGGAGGAGAGGATGAAGCTTACCCGAATGATGTTTGTTGCCGCCCTGTTGACGGTTTTTCTGTGTGCAGGCATGGCCACCGCCGGTACTCTGGATGATGTGAAAGCCAAAGGGTTTATTTCCGTTGGTGTCAATGAAGGCCTTTTCGGATTTTCCAAACCCGATGAAAAAGGGGTCTGGATGGGACTGGATGTGGATACAGCGCGTGCCATTTCCGTAGCCGTTTTCGGCGCCCCGGACAAAATCAAATTCGTGCCCCTGACGGCCAAAACCCGCTTTACGGCTCTGCAGTCCGGCGAAATCGATGTCCTCACCCGCAACGCCACCCAGACCTTGAGCCGTGAAACCGCCCTGGGCCTCAATTTTGCCCACGTCAATTACTACGACGGCCAGGGATTCCTGGTGCCCAAAAGTCTGGGGGTCAAGAGCGCCTCAGAACTGGACGGCGCCACGGTCTGCGTTCTGCCCGGCACGACCACCGAGCTGAACGCCGCGGACTACTTCCGGGCTAACGGCATGACCATGAAACCGGTGGTCATCGAAAGCACCCCGGAGCTGGCCAAGGCTTTTTTTGCGGGACGCTGCGACTGCCTGACCTCGGATGCCTCCCAGTTGGCCAGCACCCGCGCCGTGGCCCCCAAACCGGACGACTACGTCATCCTGCCGGAGATTATCTCCCAAGAACCCCTGGCACCGGCCGTGCGTCATGGCGATGACCAGTGGTTCGATATCGTCAACTTCGCCACCATGGCCATGATAAAAGCCGAATACTTCGGCATTACATCCCAAAACGTGGACGAAATGCTCAAAAGCACGGATCCTAAAGTCCAGCGGTTTCTCGGCGTAAGCGCCGGCAACGGCAAGGCTCTGGGGCTGGACGAAAAATGGGCCTATAACATCGTTAAGATGGTGGGCAACTACGGCGAAGTGTTTGAACGCAATGTGGGCGTCAACACGCCCCTCAAAATCGAACGCGGGCTGAACGCCCTGTGGACCAAAGGCGGCCTGATGTATACCCCGCCCTTCAAATAAACCCGACGCCCGCTTTTTCAAGCGTCGCGCGGATACAGTCCGCTGCTAAGTCGCCGGTTGCGGCGACTTAGCGGCTTTCAGCGCAAATATCGTTTGCAGCAAGGGAAACCGCGTGGAGCCGGATTTGGGAAAGGGCCGAAATCTGGCCAATCGCGGTGGGTGCCCAATCACCTCCGGCATGATACCATCGGTCTGACAACGCGCCGGATACAGCCATAATTTACGGCAATCGCCGAGGGTCATTTTATCCGGTGGATTAAACGAGCTATGCCACAGCCCCCCCCGTCTCTTTCAGGAACCGAAGCACCGTCCAAAGCCTCCTTCTGGTACGACCCCAAGGTGCGCGCCGTCCTGTACCAGATTGGCGCCCTGGCCATGGTGGGCCTGCTGGCCTATTACCTCATGACCAACACCATGGCCAACCTCGAGCGTCAGGCCATCGCCACCGGATTCGAATTTATGGACAAGCAGTCCTCTTTTGAAATCGGCGAATCTTTGATCTCCTACTCGGCGGCCGACACCTATGCCAAGGCCTTGATAGTCGGCGCCCTGAACACCCTCCTGGTGGCTTTCATCGGCGTCGTCCTGACCATTATTCTGGGAACCTTTCTCGGGATTGCCCGTCTGTCCTCCAACTGGCTGGTATCCCGCCTGTCGGCGGTTTACATTGAGGTTTTTCAGGATATTCCCGTTCTTCTGCAGCTATTTTTTTGGTATGCCTTTTTCTACGAGATTCTTCCCGGGCCCCGCCAAGCCCTCAATCTCGCCAACGGGGTTTTTCTCTGCAACCGCGGTCTGATCTTCGGTATTCCGGCGGCGCATCCGGCTTGGAAATATATCGGCCTGGCCTTTATCGTGGCCTGCGCAGCGGTCTATTTGATCCGCCGCTGGGCCCGCTTACGCCAGGACCGCACGGGACAGATTTTTCCCCTGGTCCGGGTTGCCGCGGCCATTCTGTTAGGCCTGCCGCTGATCGCCTGGTGGCTGGGGGGCGCGCCTACAGCGATGGATGTGCCGGAGCTGAAAGGCTTTAATTTCAAGGGGGGCGTCAGCGTGAGCCCCGAGTTCACGGCCCTGCTCCTGGGGCTCGTGCTCTACACGGCCGCCTTTGTGGCCGAAGTCGTGCGGGCCGGAATCCAGTCCGTCAGCAAGGGTCAGACGGAAGCTGCCATGTCCATCGGCCTGAAACCCGGGCAGGTTTTAAACCTGGTCATTCTGCCCCAGGCCCTGCGGGTGATCATTCCGCCCCTGACCAGTCAAATGCTGAACCTGACCAAAAACAGCTCTCTGGCGGTGGCCATCGGGTATCCTGATTTCGTCTCGGTGGCCGGCACCACGATCAACCAGACCGGACAGGCCATCGAGGGCGTGGCCCTGATCATGGCGGTGTATCTTATTTTCAGTCTGTCCACGTCGGCTTTTATGAACTGGTACAACAAGAAGATGAAACTCGTAGAACGGTAGACGAATGATGGAAAACGCACGACTGCCAGGTGCCTTTGTAGGCGACATCAAACCGCCCCGGTCTAGTGTCGGCGTCATCGGCTGGCTCCGAGCGAATCTTTTCAACTCCTGGTTCAACTCGCTGTTGACCCTGGCCATTCTATTTGCTTTCTACAAAGTCATCCCGCCCCTGGTGCGATGGGCCTTTATCGACAGCCTCTGGACCTCCACCGGCCCGGAGTGCCAGGCGGCCGACGGGGCCTGCTGGTCTATCATACCGGCCAATATCCGCTTTATTTTGTTTGGTTTTTATCCTTATGACGAACAGTGGCGCCCCGCCGTGGCCATCGTCCTGCTGGTCAGTCTGCTGATCTACAGTCAGTATCGCCGCAACTGGAAGAAAAGCCTATTTTACATCTGGCTGCTTGGTTTGGTCATCATGGGGATGTTGATGAAAGGCGGCCTGCTGGGTCTTACGCCGGTGGAAACCTCCCAGTGGGGCGGATTGCCGCTGACCTTGCTGCTCTCGGTCTTTGGCCTCACGGCGGCTTATCCCCTGGGAATCGTGCTGGCCTTGGGGCGCCAATCACGCCTGCCGGCCATCCGGTCCCTTTGTGTCGTCTACATCGAACTGATTCGGGGGGTTCCCCTGATCAGTCTGCTGTTTATGTCGTCGGTCGTCTTTCCGCTCTTCCTGCCGGAGGGGGTCAACCTGAATGCCATCCTCCGCGCCCAGGTCGCCATAATTCTGTTCACCGCGGCCTACATCGCCGAGGTGGTGCGGGGCGGGCTGCAGGGTATGTCCAAAGGACAATACGAAGCGGCCGAGGCCATCGGCCTGAATTATGTCCAGACCATGCGATTGATCATCCTGCCCCAGGCCCTGAAGATCGTGATTCCGCCCTCGGTCAGCATTCTGATCTCGGCCTTCAAGGATACCTCGCTGGTGGTTATCATCGCGCTCTACGATCTACTGAAGACGACCCAGTCTATTCTGGGTGATCCCCGCTGGATGGGGTTTTCGGCCGAAGCCTACCTGTTTGTGGCCTTGATTTATTTTATCTGCTGTTTCTATATGTCCAATTTCAGCCGCAAACTGGAACGTGAACTGGATACCGGTTTGTAAGCAATGTTTGGGGTCCGGACCGTGGACGATATGCCTCGCATCATTCGGCAATGCGATCCCCCCTCCAAGGCGTCCTTCCGACGCGCACGGAAAGCGCTTGTGGACACGACGGATGCATGCCGCGGGCTCCCGTCTTTTGCCGGGCTAAAAATCTATTATTCTTTTGCGGCAGCGATTGAAGCGCGCCGATTGCGGACGTGTAAGACAACCGTGAACGTTTGACGGGCAGGAAGTCACCATGATGAATGAAGCCACACCGACCCAATCTGAGCAGGCCCCCCAAGACGATCCCATTATCCGCATCTCCCAGATGCATAAATGGTATGGTGACTTTCATGTATTGAAGGACATCAACCTGGAAGTGCAGCGCGGCGAGCGGATTGTTATCTGCGGCCCCTCGGGCTCGGGCAAATCCACCCTGATCCGCTGCATCAATCGCCTGGAAGAGCACCAGCGGGGCAAAATCATCGTCGACGGTATCGAACTGACCAACGATCTCAAAAACATCGAAAAGATCCGCATGGAAGTCGGCATGGTCTTCCAGCATTTCAATCTCTTCCCCCATCTGACGATCCTGGAGAATCTTTCCCTGGGCCCCATCTGGGTGCGCAAGACCCCGCGCAAAGAGGCCGAAGAAATTGCCATGTACTACCTTGAGAAGGTGCATATTGCCGAGCAGGCCCAGAAATTTCCTGGACAGCTTTCCGGTGGCCAGCAGCAGCGCGTGGCCATTGCCCGTAGCCTGTGCATGAAACCCAACGTCATGCTTTTCGACGAGCCCACCTCGGCCCTGGACCCGGAAATGGTCAAAGAGGTGCTGGACGTCATGATCAGCCTGGCCGGGGAGGGCATGACCATGCTCGTGGTGTCTCACGAAATGGGCTTTGCCCGCAGTGTGGCCCACCGTGTCATGTTCATGGATTACGGCCAGATCGTCGAAGAAAACAACCCCGATGATTTTTTCAACCACCCCCAGCATGACCGCACCAAGCTTTTCCTGAGCCAGATTTTACATTGAAAAACGTTTCCGCGGGCAAGAACGATGCCCTGCGTTCTGAAATTGGCCGCTCAGCAAGGCTTGCCGGACACATTCGCCGCAACCTACCGTCAAGCCAGGAGACCAAGGCGGCCAAACAAATGGGCATCCATATTTTCATGACTGTTCGGGT